>NZ_DATMTE010000932.1:0-4881 GCF_035564935.1 Chitinophaga sp.
GATGGCCCGTTCTTTTTGGCGCTTTACTGATCAGCAGTTTAGTGATAGCCCAGGTACCTGTGGTAACATTGGGGCCTGATTTCTCCGAACCCGGGGATGGCTGGGACAAACTGATGCAGTTAAAGAACGGTAACACTGTATACCTGCATTTCTCCAAAAAGGACGGGCTGCTGGTAAATATCTACGATACAGCCCGTGCCCTGAAAGTAGCGGATACAGTGCATGCGCAGTTATGGAATGCAGCCGACCTGGAATCGACCGAAATAGATGGCATCTTTGAAATAAATGGCCAGCCGGTTATTTTTCTACAGCAGCTGGTAAAGTATAACCCCGTCATGTACCGCCTGGTACTGGATGCGGAAACGGGCAGGCTGCTGCGGGAAGATAAACTGGGCGAACTCCCCAGCGTACAGCATCGCAGCGTGTTTATAGACGATAACCTTGCCACGCATGACATGTATGTGGAGAAAGATACCAACAGCGATTACTACGCCGTAGCCCTTTTTTCAGGTGCACCTATCCAGAAAACCGACAGTGTTCGTGAACGCATACGGGTATTGCATTTTTCACCTGCTCATGAACTCATTAACAGTGGCTGGTTTTACATTCCCGATTCTTCGTATAGCTATTTCAGTTATATCAACATGGCCGTGAAGGGAAAGGAAAAAGTGTACCTGGGCACGGTAGGCTTTAATGCCAAACGGAAGGAGGGCGATGCCGGCGCTAAAGTATTGTTCTCTATGCTGTCGCCTGACTCGGCTACCTTTGCTCATGAAGTACTGGATTACACGGCAGGCTTCGGGAATATAGGCGGCAACATCCAGGTGACCGGTGCGCAGGTACGGATGCTGCTGTATGTATCTTCCAAACAAAAAGAAGGATATACGGGCATGATGATGAATACTTTCCAGGCAGCCACCGGTAAACTGAAAAAACAGGTGCAGTTGTCGTTCCCTGAGCTGTCGCGCAACATGCAGCAAAACCTCAACTATAAAGAAGAGTACAAAGGAACACCCCAACGGTTACACCTGAACGAAGATGGCAGCAGTACCTTGCTGATGGAGAGCTTTTCTTTCTTCAAACAGGGAAATTCGCAACTCAACAAACTGCATACAAATCTCGGGGATATAGGCATCACGTTGCTGGACACCGCCGGCCGGGAGAACGCTACCCTGGCCGTTTCCAAATACCAGGTGATCACCGGCGTATGCGAGCCGTTCCAGTTGCAGCGACGTAGTAAAAGCGAGTGGGTGTTCCGGAATAAAATTGCAGCATTGAACACCAACACGTGGTTGTCTTACGACTATATCCCGGTACCCGGCGTATCCTTCGTGCTTTTCAACGATTACCTGCAATATCTTGATACCGGCGGCCAGGATAAAGTACGCAAGCCTTTGAAGTTTGCTGCAGATGCCAACTTCGTTTGCTACCGTTTTTATAATGGTAAGATGGAGCGGCTGTTTCTTTTTGGTATGCCGGAAGTTACAAAAGGCTATGCCTGTATGATGGGAGCGGCGGACTACAATGCACAAACACGCATGTATGCTACTGTGCTGATCTCGCGGAAAGGGCAGGAGAAAAAAGCCAATATCGCCTGGATAAAGTTTTAGAGGCTGGTCCAGCCTTCCGGCACTACACCTGTACGAAACTGGTTTACCGCATTATGCGCCAGCCGTGTTGGCTCGGGTAAGCGATAACCCTTTATGCACTGCAGCAGAATTTCTGCACTGCCGGGAATATCTACAAGATGGCCGGGCGACACGAAAATGGGCTTTACATTGCTTTTGCTCCGCAACACATTACCAAGTTGCTGCCCCTGCTTATCCGTGAGCGGCGTATAGCGGCCTTTTTCCATACCAGGTTCTTCATACACACCAAACAGCTTTTTCTTCGCGCTGCCTATAGATGGTTGCTGCGCCAGCACTCCAAAGTGACTGGCAATACCCATACGACGCGGATGTGCAATGCCATGGCCGTCTACCACCAGGATATCCGGCTTTAGCGGCAACTGTGCCCAGGCATCGAGCAATGCGGGCACTTCCCGGAAAGCCAGGAAACCCGGCACATACGGGAACAGTACTTCTTTTTTTACGAGGCTGTAGCCTACCGGCTTCATGGAAGGAAATTCCATCATTACAATACCGGCGTACACGGTAGTGCTGAATTTATTGAAAGAAATATCTGCGCCGGCCACATAGTTAAGCGGACCGTTATACGGCGTTATCTTTACGGTGTCTTTTAATTCCCGTTGTATAATGGTTGCTTCAGGAACAGTGAGCTTATTGTAATCGATCATGGATGCCATTGTTTATAACCTTTCTAAAAAAGAGAGAGCTGATCGCCGCTTTTGGGCTCCGGTGGCTTTACGGCTTTCCCGAAAACGGTTCTGCCGCCATATTGCCATGAATCGCGGCGTTCCTGCGCTATTACTTTATCAAAGTTGGTATTGGGTTCAAAATCCTTTTCAATTTGCTGTGAGAGTACAGACAACTTCCTGATGGCGTCTTTCTTATCAGACTCACCAATCTTTGCTTTATGCAGCGCCTCTTTCAGGGTATGAATGGTTTCATCGTAGATCCTGGTGGGCACCGGGAAGGGATGGCCGTCCTTACCTCCATGGGCAAACGAAAACCGCGCGGGATCTTCAAAGCGGGAAGGAGTGCCGTGAATCACTTCGCTTACCAGGGTAAGCGATTGCAGCGTTCTTGGGCCCACGCCTTCGAGCATCAGCAGGGTTTCAAAATCTGCCGGACTGGTATCATGCGCCAGGGCTAATACGCTGCCCAGCCTTTTCAGGTTT
The DNA here is from genome assembly GCF_035564935.1 of Chitinophaga sp. GTDB lineage: Bacteria > Bacteroidota > Bacteroidia > Chitinophagales > Chitinophagaceae > Chitinophaga. The sequence continues at coordinate 2,801 of NZ_DATMTE010000932.1, forward strand.
ACATTTTCCGCTCTCACATCATGGTGGGAAGGCATCAGCAGGTGGCTTATTTCGGGCAACAGGTGTACAGGCTTTTCTTTTGTAAGCTGGAGGATACCCGTTTTAGTGGCGCCGGCCTGCAAGTCGGTAAGATTAAGGATACGGCCCTGGTTACGGCCGTAAATAAAGGTATGCGGCGCTTCGGTATATGATTTAAACGCTGAAGAATGCCAGTGGTAGCGCCTGGCCATACTGCTGGCATCATTCATTCCCTGTTGCACCACCGCCCATTCACCTTCATCAGATAAAATAAAAGAGTGCAGGTAAAGCTGGAAGCCGTCCTGTACAGCAGTGTTATCTACTTTGGCCGTGAGCTTGCTGCTGTATACCAGCTGGTCGCCGGGCAAACCGGTTTTATGGGCAATGGCGGTGAGTTCCGCCGGTGTTTGTTTACTGTAGCGTCCTTTTCCTCCGCAGATATAAATGCCCAGTTCGGCAGAACGGGGATTGATCGCTTTTTTGAGGGCGCCCATTACGCTGGTGGTAATTCCTGATGAGTGCCAGTCCATGCCCAACACGCAGCCCAGCGCCTGGAACCAGCAGGGATCGCTAAGCCTTTTAATCACTTCTCCTTTACCGTAATCGGTCACAATAACCTCTACAATAGCGCCGCCCAACAGGCTCATTCGCTTTGCCAGCCAGGGAGGAACCTGGCCGTAGTGTAAAGGCAGATCTGCATATGATGGCATATTGATTTATTTGGAATGACTCACGTTGGATTTATCTGCACTTCATATTGAAAGATGCCGGTATTGGTGAGCAAAAAATTATCCAGCTGCTCCATCCTATCGCGGGTGCCGCGTACTGTATAATTTACTTCTATGATATTTTCTTTTCTCACTATCATCATCTTCTTATACTTCAGCTGAAACTCCTGTAGGATATTTTCAACATCTATATGTGGAAATTTTTCTTCATAAAAATAAATTGTGTAGAGCCGCTTATCGTTTACAAGCGCAATACGTCTTTCAACAAACTCCAGTAAAATCAGCACCAGGAGCGCGCCAGCAAGGGCTGCAGCTGCCAGCCAATACTGGCTCATCCCAACAGCCATTCCAATAGCTGCCGCAATCCAGATGGAGGCGGCTGTGGTGATCCCATCGATACTATAATCGCCCTTGAAAATAACGCCGGCACCAATGAAACCTACGCCTGTAAGGATATTAGAAGCTACACGATCTGCGGAATTGGGATACCCGAGCTCCGCAGAAAGAATGGTAAATACGGTGCTGCTCATGCATATCAGGGTCATGGTTCGCATACCGGCGGCCTTTCGTTTATATTCCCTTTCAAGCCCCAGTAATACGCCCATCAGCAATGCGATCAGCACTTTCAGTACCTGGTCTTCTTCTATGATCTGTAATACATGTTTCATTATCTGAAAATATATAGCTACAAATGTAAGCGTTGGCACAATTCTTCCTTAATAAAAAAGTAACGGATATTGAACTGTTTGCTTTAATGCCTGTTACGAATGTAATCTATCACTATAAAACAATTACCAATGACACCCTTCTTCTATAAATCATGCGTTGTACTCTGTCTGACCGGCATCCTGAGCATTTTCCTTTTCGCCTGCAACAGTTCCAAAGAAGCCAGCCGTGAGGCCGATTCCGCTGCGGTATCCATGCCTGCGGTAGACAGTACCAGTGTTATACCGGTAGACACCACTAAAACCAAACCGGATTCTACAAAAATGTAAACAGTGCACCTGTTTAAGGAAGGCGCCCTATCTGATGAGAAACGTATTACCTCACCCTTAAACATTCGGTATATGAAAGTAACACACATGCTCATGCTGGCAGGAGCATCGGTTTTGATGCTTGCAGCATGCGGTAACGGCAACAAATCCGGAACCGACTCAACAGTAAATACGATGGATACGGCCGGTATGATTCAACAAGATACTGTACCCGCTGCACAGATGCCTCCGGGCGCTATTAATCCAGGGGAAGATTCCTCCCGCTTTGGGACAGGCACCCAGGATTCTTCTAAAAACAGACCTTAACTCCAATATAATGCCTCCGGTATTGTTTTTCACC
>NZ_DATMTE010000933.1:0-4152 GCF_035564935.1 Chitinophaga sp.
AATTTCAGGTTGGTGTAAACTGGATATTCTAAGATATCACAGGAGTTTTATGTAAGATAGTTATAAGGTTAGATAGATTGGATGATCCCGCCACAGTGCTACTGTGGCGGGATTTTTGCATTTGTAGTGATAACTTTACAAAAATTAACCTGTCATGCGAAATCTGAAACTAGTACTGTCGCTTTTCACAGCCGCCATTATTTACAGCGGTTGCGTAACCACTCATCAAAGTGGCAATCCACATGGGTTACCGCCGGGGCAACAGAAAAAAATCTACGGCACCAAATCAGCTAAACCATTTGCACCCGGACAACAGAAAAAACAATAACAGCTTATACAAAATAAAAACCCCGTTACGGAGCATCGTAACGGGGTTTTTATTTTATAACATTACCTGTTCCTAGCTATTCATGGAAATCAGGAACTCTTCGTTGTTTTTAGTACCGCGCATGTGTTGCAGCATAAAGTGCATCGACTCATCTGTATTCATATCACCCAGGTGATTACGCAGAATGTGGATACGTTTCAGGGAATCTTTATCCAGCAACAGATCATCACGACGGGTAGAGGATGCAGAAACATCGATAGCCGGGAAGATGCGTTTGTTAGCCAGTTTGCGATCCAGCAACAGTTCCATGTTACCAGTACCTTTAAATTCTTCAAAGATCACTTCATCCATTTTAGAACCGGTATCGATCAATGCGGTAGCCAGAATGGTCAGTGAGCCACCATGTTCTATTTTACGTGCCGCACCAAAGAACTGCTTAGGTTTCTGCATAGCGTTGGCTTCCACACCACCGCTCAATACTTTACCGGAAGCGGGAGCCACGGTGTTATGCGCCCTGGCTAAACGGGTGATGGAATCCAGGAGGATCACTACATCATGACCGCATTCTACCAGGCGTTTTGCTTTTTGCAGTGCGATGGCAGATACCTTCACATGCTTTTCAGCCGGTTCATCGAAGGTAGAGGCAATTACTTCCGCCTTTACACTACGTTCCATATCTGTTACCTCTTCCGGACGTTCATCGATCAGTACTACCATCAGGTAAATTTCAGGATGGTTGGTAGCGATAGCGTTGGCTACTTCTTTCAGCAACATGGTTTTACCTACTTTAGGCTGCGCTACAATCAGTCCGCGTTGTCCTTTACCGATAGGCGTAAACATATCCATGATACGCGTGGAGTAATTATTGGAAGTAGTGGTTAATCTCAGTTTTTCGAAAGGGAACAGCGGTGTCAGGTAATCGAAAGGTACACGGTCGCGTACTTCTTCCGGTGATTTGTTATTGATTGTTTCCACTTTCAGCAAAGCAAAGTACTTCTCTCCTTCTTTAGGCGGGCGTACAGAGCCTTTCACGGTATCGCCGGTTTTAAGACCAAACAGTTTGATCTGCGACGGGGATACATAAATATCATCCGGGGAGCTGAGGTAGTTATAATCGGAAGAGCGAAGGAAACCATAGCCGTCGGGCATCATTTCCAGTACGCCTTCACTTACAATAACACCATCGAACTCTATATTAAAAACTGGTTCTTTCTTATTAGGGAAGCGGTTTTTCTGTGCTGCAGGCGCCACCGGGATCTCTCCGGGCACTACAAAATCGTCCTCTTCTTCTTCCAGCTCGTCTTCTGCAGGAGGTATCGCTACCACTTCTTCCTCTTCTTCCGGTTCTTCTTCGTCTTCTGTAAAAGAAGGGATAATGATATCATCATCATCATCGAAAGTGAGGGAAGGGATGCTATCCAGGTCTATTTCAAAATCTTTTACTTTAGGTTTGGCGGAAGCGGCCGGTTTAGCTTCTTCCTCTTTTGATTTAGCGCTGGCGGCTTTTTTTGCTGCGGGTTTCTTGGCAGCCGGTTTTTCTTCAGCGTGAGCAGGTTCTTCAGCAGCGTGGTTAGCTTCGTCTTTCTTTACAGGTTTGCGTTTACGTGCTTTCTTTTCGTCTCCGTTGGCTTGGTTATCTTATGAGGATAATACGGCTTGTTTATCAAGAATTTTGTAGATGAGGTCCTGTTTGTTCAGTTTTTTTGCGTTGGGAACTTCCAGTTTCTCTGCAATATCAAGCAGCTCAGGAACGAGCATGTCGTTCAGTTGTAAGATGTCGTACATCATCTGTGTTGTCAAATTTTAGAAGTGTTGTGAGGCGGGTACCACTGCATACCAACATACACCAATTACAAATAATTGTTTTTGAGTCAATAAATTTAATTAGCTTATTAAATTTGATAGGGAATGATTGAGTTTAGGAACTGCTGATGAAGATGGAAAATGAACTTAATCAGGCAGAATATACCGCAAGATTAAAACAAGTTTTACTATTATCCAAAAATATTTAAGTGCAAAATGCCCCAAAGCTGCCTTTAAAAGGGCTTTCCACCCTCCTGCACCCTGCTATTGACCGAACGCTCAAACCCTTACTCACATTGGGGTAGCGCTTGTTTAGCCCCTTATTTTTAACATTTCCTTGGCAATCACTTCCCGGAAAAAGGCCGGCATCCAGACTACCTACTATGAAGTTTTCCACTTATTTTTGCAATCCTAAAATTATATATATTATGAGTCAAAGGGTGAAAGTCAAGCAAATCTTGTCGGACGACAAGGCGCATTACGAAGTTACAGTTAAGGGTTGGGTACGGTCATTCCGCAACAACCAGTTTATAGCTTTGAACGATGGCTCCACCAATAATAATTTACAAGTAGTAATCAATACCGAAAATATGGATGCTGCGCTGGTAAAGCGCATCACTACCGGCGCGGCTATCAGCGCCACCGGTGAAATTATTCCTTCACTGGGCAAAGGACAGAAAGTAGAGCTGAAAGCGGCTACCCTGGAAATACTGGGCGACTGCGATCCGGAAAAATACCCTTTACAGCTGAAAAACAAGCCCAGCCTGGAGTATCTACGTGAAATAGCGCATCTGCGTTTCCGTACCAATACTTTCGGGGCTATCTTCCGTGTGCGTCATGCATTGGCCTTTGCGGTACACCGCTTCTTTAACGAGCGCGGGTTCGTATACCTGCATACGCCTATCATCACTGCTTCCGATGCAGAAGGAGCAGGCGAAATGTTCCGTGTAACCACGCTGGACATGAAAAAGCCGCCACTCACTGAAAACGGCGATATTGATTACAGCGAGGATTTCTTTGGTAAATCCACCAACCTCACCGTTTCAGGGCAGCTGGAAGGTGAACTGGGCGCCATGGCCTTTGGCGATATCTACACCTTTGGCCCAACTTTCCGTGCTGAAAACTCCAACACCGCCCGCCACCTGGCGGAGTTCTGGATGATTGAACCGGAAATGGCCTTCTACGAACTGGAAGATAACATGGACCTGGCTGAAGCATTTATCAAGTCCGTGATCGGTTATATACTTGATAACAATCGCGACGATCTCGACTTCCTGGCCACCCGCCTTACTGAAGAGGAAAAGCAAAAGCCACAACAGGAACGCAGCGAAATGGGACTGATCGAAAAGCTGGAATTTGTGCTGAACAACGAGTTTGTACGCATAACCTATACGGAAGCCATCGACATCCTGAAGAACAGCAAACATAATAAAAACAAGAAGTTCCAGTACCTGATCGAAGGCTGGGGCGCCGACCTGCAAAGCGAACATGAACGTTACCTGGTAGAAAAACACTTTAAGAAACCGGTGATCTTAACCGATTATCCTAAAGAGATCAAGTCGTTTTACATGAAGCTCAACGACGACAATAAAACCGTACGGGCCATGGATATCCTGTTCCCCGGCATCGGTGAAATGGTAGGCGGTTCACAACGTGAAGAGAACTACGATAAACTGGTAAAACGCATGGAAGAAATGCATGTACCGGTAGAAGAACTGAGCTGGTACCTGGATACCCGCCGCTTTGGCACTGCGCCGCATGCCGGTTTCGGCCTGGGCTTCGAACGCCTGATGCTGTTTGTAACGGGTATGACGAATATCCGCGATGTTATCGCCTTCCCGCGGACACCTAAAAGCGCAGAGTTTTAGCGGGTTGGCGCCTTCGGCGCTGTTACGCGGAGGTTGTCTGACTCAGGATTAAACTGATTTCGCTGATTACACTGATTTGATTTTGTAATGATTTTAAAATGATTTGGGGAGATTTACGCAGATGTTTGTCTGACTCGGGATTTAGATGATTTC
>NZ_DATMTE010000934.1:0-4042 GCF_035564935.1 Chitinophaga sp.
ATTAAATTAACGTTCTTTGCTTCACAATTAAAGATAGCCGGAGGCCACTGTTCTCCCATGACCAATGCTTAAGAAGAAGAATGTGACGGGCATCATATAAATGCCGATCCAGCCTGTGTTTACGATAAAGGAATTTGATTTCAGCTACCTGTTATCCCTGAAGTCAATGCTCTTACTTTGCAGTAAACAAGGTCACGTAATTCCTTAACATCGTCTTTTGTGCGCCTTTTGTTATTATCGGATATGATAAGAAGCCCAATTAAAACCGAAGCATGGAAGACATGAATAAAATAGTGTACGTTGTTGATGATGATGAGATATTTCATTTCATTATCAAAAAAATGTTGGGGCACCAAAGCAATCACCTGGTAGTTACCTCTTTTCTCTGCGCGGAAGAGGCCCTGGAACAGCTTTCCAGCGCCACCCAGCCTACCTTACCCTCTCTCATCATTCTTGATATGAATATGCAGCGGATGAATGGATGGGATTTTATTGAGGCATACAGGGGACTCAAAACATCCCGGGAAAATGCCATCCCGATTATCATGTGCTCCTCCTCTGTGGATGTACGTGACATGCAGAAAGTACAACATACACCGGAGCTGATGGCCTACATCACAAAGCCCCTCGATAAGAATAAATTAAAGGTGATAGAAGAGTATTTATAGAAGATATAAACACACCATTAAAAAGAGAAGGGAATGACCAGCCGGTCATTCCCTTCCATATTTTTCAGCTATATTCTTTTACGCCGGAACTGCGCTACCGTACATTTCTTCCCGCAGTGCTTTCACACGATCATCTGCCAGGTATTCATCAAAGGTCATCAGCCTGTCAATGATACCTTTAGGCGTTAACTCAATAATACGGTTAGCTACTGATTGCATGAAGGTATGGTCATGAGTGGTGAACAACACTACTCCCTTGTAGTTGATCATGCTTTCGTTGAATGATTGAATGGATTCCAGGTCCAGGTGGTTGGTAGGCTCATCGAGGATCAGTACGTTCGGATCCTGCAGCATCATACGGCTGGTCATGCAGCGTACTTTTTCACCACCGCTCAGCACGGAAGTTTTCTTCATGATCTCATCTCCACCAAATAACATTTTACCAAGGAAACCACGGAGGAAAGGTTCATCCACATCTGTTACATGAGGTGGCACGTACTGGCGTAACCAATCCATCAGGTTCAGGTCTTTATTGGTGAAATAGGCAGCGTTATCGTTTGGCAGGTAAGCGCTGGTTACAGTGGTACCCCATTCAAACTTACCGCTATCGGCAGCTGCTTCATTATTGATCACTTCAAAGAAAGTGGTAAGGGCCAGGTGATCTTTGGAGAGGAATGCAATCTTATCTCCCTTGTTAACGGAGAAAGTAACATCCGTAAAGAGTTTGCGGCCGTCTGCCAGTTTCTCCAGTTTTTCCACGTTCAGGATCTGGTTGCCCACTTCACGCTGCTGCTTGAAGATGATACCGGGATACTTACGGTTAGAAGGCTGGATATCTTCCACCACCAGTTTTTCCAGGGCTTTCTTACGGGAAGTGGCCTGTTTACTTTTGGAGGCGTTAGCGCTAAAGCGGGCGATAAAGTCCAGCAGGTCTTTACGCTTATCTTCCATCTTCTTGTTCTTATCTGCGATCTGGCGGGCCATCAACTGGGATGACTCGTACCAGAAGGTATAGTTACCGCTGAAGATCTGGATCTTTGCGCGGTCCACATCAGCCACATGCGTACATACAGCATCCAGGAAGTGACGGTCGTGGGATACCACGATCACAATATTTTCGTAATCGGCCAGGAAGTTCTCCAGCCAGCCGATAGTTTCCACATCCAGGTCGTTCGTAGGCTCATCCAGCAGGAGGATATCGGGATTGCCAAACAGCGCCTGTGCAAGCAGTACCCGCACTTTAAGGCTACCGGCAATATCTTTCATCAGCATACCATGCACTTCTTCTTTCACACCCAGATCGCTCAGCAATACACCTGCATCACTTTCTGCAGTATAACCGCCCATCTCACCGTACTCAGCTTCCAGTTCACCTGCGCGCATACCGTCTTCTTCAGTAAAATCTTCTTTGGCATATATAGTATCCCTTTCGTTCGCTATCTCCCAAAGTTTCTTATTACCCATTAATACGGCATTCAGTACCGTAACCTCATCAAACTGGAAGTGGTTTTGCGTGAGCACGCTCATACGCTCACCGGGAGTGATTTCCACAGTACCTTTATTCGGCTCTATTTCACCGGACAATATCTTCAGAAAAGTAGATTTACCTGCTCCATTGGCCCCAATCACACCATAACAGTTCCCTTTTGTGAAATTGAGGTTTACTTCGTCAAACAATACTCTCTTACCGAAAGAGAGCGTTACGTTTTTAACACTGATCATGCTGGCTATGAAATTTATGAAATTTTGAAGCTGCAAAGGTACTGATTATATACCGGGTTTCCAAGAATGCGATAGTTCAAACATATTAATAAACAACATGAATAAGTATCTTTACAATAGCATTTTATGCTTTCGGCACCTGCACGATTTTCAGACTGAAAAAACCGCCGTATTCCTTTAATCCTTTCATCATGAAAGGGTTGCCTCCTTATATGCTTTCAATATGTATCTTTAGCACATAAAAATGAAAACCACATGACAGCATATAACCAGATATTTGAGAACAACAAACAATGGATAGCTTCCAAAAAGGCCACAGACGAGCAGTTTTTTGAGAAAATGGCCGACACCCAGAAACCGGCCTACCTGTATATTGGTTGCAGCGACAGCCGGGTTCCTACCAATGAAATCATGGGACTTGAAGCGGGAGAAGTATTTGTACACCGCAATATCGCCAACCTTGTGCCCAATATCGACCTCAACGTGATGAGTGTAATCAATTATGCGGTGGTGCACCTGGAAGTAAAACATATCGTTATATGCGGGCACTATAACTGTGGTGGCGTAAAGGCTGCGATGCAGCCCAAAGATCTTGGACTCCTCAATCCCTGGCTGCGTAATATCCGCGATGTATACCGCCTTCATATGGACGAGCTGAACGCTATAACGGATGAGCATACACGTTATAACCGCCTCGTTGAACTGAATACGCAGGAACAATGCATTAACGTGATCAAAACTGCCGCCGTGCAGAAATCATATCTGGAAAAAGGTTTCCCTACTGTGCATGGCTGGGTATATGACCTGAAAAACGGCATATTAAAAGATCTTGAAATAGACTTCGAAGGCGTACTGCATGAGATACAGAAAATTTATGACTTAACAGGCTCCGGTCTGATGCAAAAAGACACTGAATAATCATGGGTCCGATAGGTATATTCGATTCCGGCTACGGCGGTTTAACCGTACTCAGGGAAATAGTGGCAGAGCTCCCGCAGTATGACTACATTTATTTGGGAGACAATGCCCGCGCGCCTTACGGCAACCGCGGCTTTGATACTATTCACAGCTATACGCTGGAGTGTGTGCAAAAACTGTTTGGAATGGGTTGCCCGCTGGTAATACTGGCCTGCAATACCGCGTCCGCCAAAGCATTGCGTACCATCCAGCAGAAAGACCTGCCGGATATTGCTCCCGATAACCGCGTGCTGGGCGTGATCCGCCCCACTTCCGAAATGGTGGGCACCCTCACACAAACCGGTGAGGTAGGTATACTGGCCACTAATGGCACAGTATCATCAGAATCTTACCCCCTTGAAATCCAAAAGTTTTTCCCGCATGTGAAAACACACCAGCTGGCCTGCCCCATGTGGGTGCCGCTGATTGAAAACAATGAACATGAAAGCGAAGGGGCCGACTATTTTGTGAAAGAATACCTGGATAAAATATTATCGGCCTCGCCGGGCATCGATACCCTTGTACTCGGCTGTACACATTACCCGCTGCTGATGAAAAAGATCAAACAGTTTTTACCGGCAGGTATCACCGTTTTATCACAAGGTAAAATTGTGGCACATAGCCTGAAAGACTACCTCAGGCGCCACCCTGAAATGGAAAGCAGGCTGAGTAAACAACAGCAGCGGAGTTTTTAT
>NZ_DATMTE010000935.1:0-2257 GCF_035564935.1 Chitinophaga sp.
TACCAGTTCTGGAATAATTACCTGCCATGGGCTATAGGGCCGCTATTCGGACAAACACCCGAATCATACTATTCCCATCATATAGGTATGCATCACCCGGAAAACAATATGCCGGACGACGACAGCTCCACAATGGTATACCAGCGCGATTCCCTCCGCAGCTTTCTCTTATACCTGTTCAACTTCGTTACGTTAGGGGTATATGATACCGCCCGCTATCATCTCCGGAAAAAAAGAAATAAGTTAATGGTAAAACTGGTAAGGGGCGAAGTACTTTTCATTGCGGCCTGTGTTGGATTATCATTCATTAATTTCCCGGCCACCTTCGTGGTATTTATACTGCCCTTTATCATTTCCCGTGTCATTATGATGGTGGGTAACTGGGCGCAACATGCTTTCATCGATGCCGGGGAACCAGATAACTGTTATAAAAACAGTATTACCTGTATCAATACAAAATATAACCACAAATGCTGGAACGATGGCTATCATATCAGCCACCATGTAAAACCCAGCATGCACTGGACAGAGCACCCTGTATACTTCACCAAAACCCTGGGCGAATATATCAGCAACGACGCCATTGTATTTGATGGCATCCATTTTCTGCATGTATGGGCCTACCTGATGGGTAAACGCTACGACCTGCTGGCAAAACACTTTGTAAATATTGGCGACCGTTACCAGACCGACGCTGAAATCATTGACTTCCTGAAGCAGCGTACCCGTAAAATCACTGCGCTACCTGTATCTGAAGTGGTGGCTGCCGCCTGATAATATATTACCCTTATTGCATAATACTTATATTTTCGCGGGTTACAATTCCCTTGCATTCTCCCCTTTTTTCATATAAAAATGTGGAGGAAAAAGTAAGAGGACTGTCAGATCCTGCACCGTCATGCGCGCAAATGCACTCCCACAGGCGGTTTCATCGCAAATCTCCAAAAGTTATATTATATTATCTTAATGAATATGCTTATTCATAACAATAAGTAACTAAATTTGCGCTCTAACTTTTTTTATTAAAGTAAAAAATATGCGTACTGTTACACTGAAAAGGGTTGTGGTTACCGGATTGGGAGCATTAACACCTATCGGGAATGATGTAAATACTTTTTGGAACAATATGAAGGCAGGCGTTAGCGGCGCCGGCCCCATCACTAAATTTGACACCACAGAGTTTAAAACAAAATTCGCCTGTGAAGTCAAAGGTTTTGATGTGGAAAAATATATGGAAAAGAAGGAAGCCCGCAAAATGGATTGCTTCACACAGTACGCTATGGCGGCTGCACAGGAAGCAGTACAGGATGCCGGTCTTGATAGTGCTGCCATCGATAAAACAAAAATCGGTGTGATCTGGGCATCCGGCAATGGCGGGATGCTTACGTTCGAAGAACAGATCGTAGAATTTACGCAGCAAAACTTTGTGCCTAAATTCAACCCGTTCTTTATTCCGAAATTAATCTGCGACATTGCCGCAGGTCAGATAGCGATGAAATACGGTTTCATGGGTATCAATTTCTGTACAGTGTCTGCATGCGCTTCTTCTACCAGCGCCCTGGTGGATGCCTTCAATTATATCCGCCTGGGTAAAGCCAACGCTATTGTAGCAGGTGGTTCTGAAGCTCCTGTAACCCGCGCCGGTATTGCAGGATTCAATGCCCTTAAAGCATTATCTACCCGTAATGAAGATGCGGAACACGCTTCCCGTCCCTTCGATATAGAACGCGATGGCTTTGTAATGGGTGAAGGCGCAGGCGCTATCATCCTGGAAGAATATGAACATGCCATTGCCAGGGGCGCTACTATTTACGGAGAAATGATCGGCGGCGCTATGACCTGCGATGCCTACCACCTTACTGCTACCCACCCTGAAGGTATGGGTGCCCGCTTAGGTATGGAACAGGCCCTGGAAGATGCAGGTATTGCTACCACCGATGTGGATTATATCAACTCGCACACCACTTCCACTCCTGTAGGAGATCTCAGCGAACTAAAAGCCATCGTAACCGCTTTTGGCGACCATGTCCAAAAACTCAATATCAGCGCTACCAAATCCATGACAGGTCACCTGCTTGGAGCTGCCGGCGCCATTGAAGCCATTGCATGTATCAAAGCCACCCAGGAAGATATCATTCCTCCCACCATCAACACTTCCGTGCTGGGTGAAGGAATCCCTACCAACCTGAACCTCACGCTCGGTAAAGCCCAGCAGCGTACTGTAAACGTAGCAATGAGCAATACCTTCGGTTTTGGC
>NZ_DATMTE010000936.1:0-3173 GCF_035564935.1 Chitinophaga sp.
TTCTATTCATGCTTGCTTTTGCAGGAATTATGATTACCCATGCTCAAACCGGTAATATTGGTATAGATACCGCTTTGCCTACTACAAAACTCGATATAAATGGGGGTGTAACCTACCGAGAAGGATCGCCTATAACAGTCAATGGAGCCACAGTTGTAATTCCCGATCTGTCTTTTTCGCAATATCGGCTAACAGGAACACCTTCTTCAGCTTTTACAATTACTGGCCCAACAACTTCTGATGGAACTACAGCAATAATAGCCGGAGCAAGATTGATAATAGTAAATGCCACTTCGCAGCCTGGTGTATTGAATAGTTTTTCAATTTTACCAGGATTAGCACAGGAATTTACATATTCCAATGGAAGCTGGACTGCTATCCGTAATCCAAGCGGACCCATTGGGTTATTTGCCAAATCAGCAGGAACACAGGTAATTACCGGGGCTCAGGTCATTAATGATTGGGTGGTAACTACTAATAATTTTGCTACAGCTTGGAATGGCAGCATTTTTACTGTACCGGCGAGTATGCAAGGCTGGTATAGCATCAGTGCGGGCTATAGCACCGCCGCCAGTTATGCAGGAGGCATTCGTACACCTCATCAACACGTACTGATAAGAGTGAATGGTATTACAGTAGCACAGGCATCAACCGCGGTGGTTATAACCGGAGGCCTGGTAAATGGTAATGCACCTGGTAGTGGAACCGCTAATGCATCAATTAATTATTATTTAAATGCTGGCGACCAAATTTCCATAATTGGTAATCATTTAAGCTATCTGGTATCAAATAATGCGTCTACCCCAGCTTCAGCAGAGTCCTTATTTACGTATTTATCTATATTGAAGCAATAACTCATAACTCTGAAAATGCTAAACGATTTATTTGTTGTTTTTGAGTTATAATACCAGTATCAGTTTAGATTTTCTGCTATCATCTATTTAATAAAAAAAGAGGCTGCCCTTTTGAGACAGCCTCTTTAAAAGATTTGCTTCATACAGTTATTGGATAAAGCTTACATCTCCCTGATAATTTTGTGTGCCATTACAGTTGGTCAACTTTAATTTCCACATATATACTCCCGGATAATTAACATATGGGCCAGGATTACCATTCGCATCAGGCGTGTATCTGCCGTCCCATCTGATTTGCCCGTTATAAAATCCTAAACATGATGTTTCATACTTGTAATAAACCCGGGTTCCCCAACGATCATATACGCTAAGCTCGTAGGCATATGCATTGTATGCGGGAATGGCATATTGATTCATTAATGTATTATAAATGACAAACGGATTACTAACAGTCATAGCATTTGGTATAAATAAATTTGGAAAAGCACCGGTAAAAACAGGTGGTTTTACTGTTGCAGTTTGACTTCCACAAGCACTGGTTACTGTCACAGTATAAGTATTGTTTCCAGAAACGGAAGAGGTGTCGGATGTACTGCCTGTACTCCATGAATACTGAATACTGTTGGTAGCTTGCTGCATATGGAAGCCGTAATCTGAACCGATCTCAGATTCATTACCGCAAAGCTTGATCCAAGGGTCAAATCTCACCGTACCTGATCCCGTACAATTATTGTAGGTCACACAAGCAAAGGCTCCCCTGACGTTCTGAATAGCAGTCACATAAATCCATTGTTGATTTTTGCATCCATTATATTCATACACAATACGGTACTTTGTACACTTTGTTGGCGTTACTGTGATTTCATTTGTGGCAGTAAATGGGCCTCCTATTGGCCCTGACCACAACAAGGCTCCATTACCAATGAAATTTCCGGCTTCATCATACCACTTATAATTGGTTACTGTACCAGCACCGGCATATGGAACATTGGCTCTTAATTTCACGCTCGACCCACAACAGATAACTTTATTGCTTGTATTGATAGGAGGATAATCAATTTTAACGATTTTATAGGTTTCTACCCAATTACTGCCACAATTGCGAACCCTAAGTGTAACTTTATAATAATGACCGTTCTGTAAAGTAGGCATTGCAGATTGCAGGTTAAAGCTACCAGCTAGTCCGGTTTGTATTATTCCGAAAGGTGGACTTCCAATGGGGTTACCGGAAGCATCACATTCCTGGGCCAGCCAATAATATTGAGTTTCATTCACAGTCCTGCTGCCACTAAAAACAATCTGGTCATCAATGTTACATACCACAGAAGGTCCGGTGATAACAGGTGCAGGAGGAACCGGTTTACAAAGTGCATCAATATAAGCATAACCAAAATGGCCGCCTTCTGTACAATCTGCTGTTGCAAAGTATATGGTAAGTTGCTGCCCGATATATTGGGAAGGGATGGTAATGCACTGTGTCTGCCATTCCTTATAAGAAAGGATATCTCCGTTATAGGTCATTGACCGAAGAAAAGGATCGAATATGTTATTACTACCGTTAACTTTATAAGGAGTTGTTACCAGATTACCTGGTGCTGTACTGCTGGCAAGATCATTAGTTGTACTGATCCAAAAACTGAAAAAACCATTAACAGTGGAAACGGGATGAGCACCTTGTAAAATTATAGCATACATAAACGATAAGGAGCTTCCGGCCGTAAAAGTGTACGACATAATTTCTGCTCCATTTTGAGCTCCGGTGTTTCCCAGTTTGAAAGAATAGTTGCCTTCGCCCACCATTGGTATAGCCGCTCCAACTACCGGATCATTACCAGCACTCACAACTGCATGTTGAATGGGGGATAAACCAGGAGTAAAAGTTGACAAATTCAGTGTTCCTGTTATATTGTTGCCGACATACGTCTGCCAATTGCTAAGATTGTTTAACTCAGCATCACCATTTGGGCACTGTGCATTAGCATATGTTAAACTTAAGAATATATATGATAAAAGTAAAATTAATTTTCTCATGATTTCGGAGTTTATTGAACAATTAGTTTTTGAATAACGGGTGGCTGCCCTTGTGCATTGAACTGAAGCAGATAGTTTCCGGCTGGAAGATTGATATTATGCTGAACGGTGTGCTTTCCGCTATCGACCTGTTTATTACTGAACACGGTATCTGCAATACGGCCATTCATATCTATAATCTGCAGGCTTGCTTCACCATGTTTTTCAACCTGATAGGTAATACTGATCATATGTCTGGCAGGATTGGGTGCCACAACCAAAGGGAATGCAGCGGACTGCTTTTCTATG
>NZ_DATMTE010000937.1:0-2757 GCF_035564935.1 Chitinophaga sp.
GTGTCTCTTGTAGCTGCTAAGATCGATAGCTTAAATGAGGAAACCTTCATGGTAGAACTTTTCAAGCTGAATGTATCCATTGGAGATGAACATACCCGGATTGAACCCGTATTCAAGCTGGTTTTACCTGTTAAATTCGAGCGGTTCGAAGATGGCATGCTCGTTACCGGCATTGACCCCGGTAACTCAACAGCGTTGTTATCAAAACTTACCGCCATTAACGGACATCCTATGGATGAAATTAACCGGAAGTTCAAAGAGGTGATCAAATCCGATAACAAATCTTACTTTGATATTTATCAGCAACAGTTCCTCAACAATCCATCCTTTCTTAAAGGACTGGGTGTACTGGAGTCTGATAAAAACGCAGTGTACACCCTACAGGATTCCCAACATAAAACATACAATGTAACGCTTAATGCCGTAAGCAGGGATAGCCTGAAATTATCTACTGCGGGCCAGTACAACAACATACTTGCCTACAGCCACCATAACATGAACTATTGGTATGCTTATGACGAGGCGGGAAAAATAATTTACTTCAACTTTGTTCGTTGCATAGACGACGAAAATCATCCGTTCCCGCAATTTAATACAGAGCTGTTTTCAAAAATAGACAGTCTTCGTCCCAACAAAATTATCGTTGACCTGCGATTTAACAGTGGTGGAAATTCAGGGGTGCTGGCGCCTTTTATCGATAGCATCAAAAATAGTTACCTGAATAAGAAAGGGCATTTTTATGTACTGATAGGGAAACAAACCTTTTCCTCCGCGTTAATGAATGCCGTTGAATTTAAAAGACATACCAATGCTGTTCTTGTAGGCCAGATGACCAGTGGCAATATCAATCATTATGGAGAAGTACGGGGTTTCCGGCTTCCAAATACTAAAATCATAATTGGCTATTCCACCAGGTATTGGGAAACCTGGAAAGGTAAAAAAGGTGCGCTAATGCCAGATAAGAAAATAACTTATAGTACCACCAATTTTATTAATAATAAAGATGAAGCCCTGGAATACATTTACCGGCGATAGACCTGATTTTTAACAGTCCGGGTGATCAGTCACCGGTATACGGTAATCTCTTCCATTACATCAGCTAAAAAAATTCATCTAAATAATACCGATTGGTATATTTTTGTTTTACTTTTGCATATGCAAGAGCTAAAATCAAATTTATGGACAATCAGTACGACATCATAGTGATAGGATCAGGCCCCGGGGGATATGTATCAGCCATCAGGGCGGCCCAGTTGGGTTACAAGGTAGCCATCGTAGAAAAATACAGTACTCTTGGCGGCACCTGCACCAATGTTGGCTGCATACCTGCCAAAGCTTTACTGGATAGCTCGGAACACTATCACCAGGCAAAGGAACAATTTAAAACGCATGGCATTGGTGTAGGCGACCTTTCGCTTGATTTCAACCAGTTCATCAGCCGTAAAAGTGATGTGGTAAAGCAAAATACAGCGGGCCTGGTTTATCTTATGAAGAAGAACAAAATTGATGTACACCATGGCGTGGGTAGTTTCACGGATGCTACCCATTTGCAGGTAACCGCAGCAGGCAAAACCACCTTACTAACAGGGAAATACTTTATCATCGCCACCGGTTCCAAACCCTCTTCCATACCTGGCGTTACTATTGATAAGGAAAGGATCATCACTTCTACAGAGGGCCTGTCGCTCCCCTCCCGCCCTAACTCCATGGTCATCATCGGCGGTGGTGTGATCGGGGTGGAAATGGCGTCTGTTTATGCGCGCATTGGCACTGAAGTAACCATTATAGAATATACAGATTCCCTTATCCCTGCTATGGACAAAGAATTAGGGAAGGCATTGTATAAAACATTGGGGAAACTGAAAATAAAAATACTGCTGGGCAGTAAGGTACAATCGGCCACCAATAAGGGTGTATCGGCATCTGTCAGATTCCTGGACGCGGAAGGCACAGCACAGGAAATTACAGCCGATTACTGTCTTGTTGCTGTGGGCAGAAAAGCCTACACGGAAGGCTTAAATTTACAGGCGGTAGGTATCACACCGGAAAAGAATGGTAAAATAAAAGTGAACGCTCAACTGCAAACAATTGTTCCCCATATTTATGCTATAGGCGACGTGATCGACGGCCCCATGCTGGCGCACAAGGCAGAAGACGAAGGTACTTTTGTGGCAGAAGTTATTCATGGCGGGAAGCCACATATCAAATACGAACTTATTCCTGCAGTAGTATACACCTGGCCGGAAGTAGCCGCAGCAGGCGCTACAGAGGAGCAGCTAAAGGCGCAGGGCGTTACTTATACGGTAGGTAAATTTCCTTACATGGCCAGCGCAAGGGCCAGGGCATCCATGGACACAGATGGCTTCGTGAAAGTATTGGTATCTCCCCAGTATGGCGAAGTATTGGGTGTGCATATTATTGGTCCGCGCGCTGCTGATGTCATTGCACAGGCGGTGGTGTCTATGGAATATGAAATCACGGCGGAAGACTTATCGAGGCTTAGTTACGCCCACCCTACTTATTCGGAGGTGCTTAAAGATGCGTACCTGATGGCAACGGGGAAGGGAGCGATAAATATTTAGTTGGGGAGAGTTTAAAGGGTACATAAGTCGCAATAAGAATCGTAAAAATGTACAGGGAAAGAGGCTGTAAGTTTCGGCTTATAACCTCTTTCCCTGTACTATCAATTATCAGCTTTGTAATAAAAAAGGATTTTGAATTGATGATTGATTTGCTGTCCATATCCTCTATTTGCAA
>NZ_DATMTE010000938.1:0-7390 GCF_035564935.1 Chitinophaga sp.
TCATAAAAACCCTTCATGTAGGTAGCCAGCTCGGTGGCGTTCATTACCGGCGGTATCAGTTCCCGCATCATGGAGGCGCTGCCGTAGTAGGAATTGAAATCTATTTGTGTAGCGCCGGCTTTCCCTCTTTTGGTAGTGATGATGATCACCCCGTTGGCAGCACGTGAACCGTACAATGCAGTAGCTGCCGCATCTTTCAAAATGGTAAATGATTCAATTTCGTCGGGGTTAATATTATTGATATTGTCAGGATCTCCTATCATTGGTTGTCCGTCTACCACTACCAGCGGGCGTATATTGGAGGTAAATGACGCGGCGCCACGTATGCGCAGGTCCATTCCCTGTCCGGGGCGGCCGGTGGTTTGCGCCACCTGGGCGCCCGGCAGTTTACCCTGTAACCTTTCCGCAAACGTACCGGTTGGCTGGTCTTTTATATCGCTGGCAGATAGCTTTGCTACCGATCCCACAATTTCCCGTGTGCTTTGTTTACCATAAGCTACCACCACTTCGGTCAGCTGTGAAGAGGTTTGTTCCAGCTTCACATTGATAACGGCCTGGCCATTGATGGGTACTTCTTTGGGAGTATAACCAAGGTATGAGAATATCAGTACGCCGTTTTCATCGGGCGCATTCAGTGTATAGCTGCCATCCGCCTGTGTGGCTGTTCCCACTTTGGAATTTTTAACCCGCACCGCCACTCCAATCAATGGCTCACCATTGTTGTCGGTAACGCGGCCTTTGACAGGAAAGGCTGCCACCGTTGGCGCGGGGTTACGCGTTACCACAATGGTGTTTTCACGAATCGTATAAGTAAAGGGTTGATTGGCGAAACTTTTCTTCAGTACTTCTTCCACGGTTGCATCGGTTACCTGCATGGCTACCGGCTTGGCATCCTTTAAAAGGTCCACATCCCACAATACATTATAACCGGTTTGCTTACGGATCTGGCGGAATACTTCCCGGAGAGTGATTTGCTTAGCCGACAGGGTTACCTTCTGGGCATAACTGGCGGCGCTGACTTGCATTAACACTGCGATCATTAAAACAAAGGTCAGTTTCATCATCAACAGGATTTTTTTATACGTGGCGGCGGCTTTTACCGGGCGCACGTCAGGTATGTAAAATTTCATTACATTTGGATGTTTGAGTTTAATAATCAGATAACTGTGGCTACAATGACTTAGAAACTTGTCTTTCACAGGGTAAGCTCAAACTGTCCGGGGGCGCTGGAACGCTCCCGGTTTTTTATTGCTTCCCTTTTTGCAGGTGTTTTTATGGCATAACGATGATCCTCCTTCCTTCTATTTTAAAGTGAACAGTACCGGTTAATTCCAGCATACTTAATACTTCCGTAACATTTTTTGAGCGCGATAAACTACCGCCGATAGCTTTCCCTGAAACATCGCCCTGGTAAGTGATTTCCACATTATACCAGCGACTGATCTGTTTCATGACGCCTTCTATTTTTTCGTTATCAAATAAGAAGTAGCCGTTTTTCCATGCTATAGCCGCCTCTGTGTCTCCATCTTTTATATTGATCTTACCTGAAGCCCTGTTCAATATCGCTTTCTTACCGGGTGTCAGCAAGGCATCTGCTTTTCCGCAGCCTACTTTCACTGAGCCTTCCAACAGCGTAACAATATGTTGCTGCTCATCCGGGTAGGCATTTATATTAAAGTGCGTTCCCAATACCCTCACTGTCATGGGTGCGCCCGATGCGTCGTTCACCGTCACATAAAATGGGCGGGATTGATCTTTAGCCACTTCGAAATAAGCTTCGCCGGTAAGGATCACTTTTCTTTCTTTTCCCGGGAATGAAGCAGGGAAACGTAGGGAGGAACCCGCGTTGAGCCATACATTGGTGCCATCCTGCAAAGTGAGCCGGTACTGGCCTCCAAAGGGCGTAACCAGGGTATTGTAAACAATGTTGTTGTCCGTGTTGCCGTTTACCGTATTATACAACAGGCTTCCGCTGTCGGTTTTATTCACGGCAGCCTTGCCTTGTTGGGATATGATACCATTTTGCGCCTCTTCCAGTACTACCTTATCGCCATTGTCTAACATCAGAATGGCTTTATTACTTCCGGGCACAATGGCGTTAACCGCCTTAGCGATATTGGCCGGCTGCGGAGACCGGTGCAGCTGCGGGTAGTAAAAATATCCTGCAAGCCCCAGTATCACCAGTATACAAGCCGCAGCGGGGATGTAGTACCAGCGGCTTTTTGCAGTGGCATGCCTGGTTACCGGTACATTAACCTGCTGCTGCAAACGCAGCAGCATACGCGCGCGCACATCTTCTTCCTCATCCACATTCTCCGACAACCACTCTACCTCTGTTTCGTTATGATCCTGGTACCAGGCCATTAACGTTTCCTCTTCCGCCGGCGTAATGGTGCCGTCCAGGTACTTTTCGATCAGGTGATATATGTTGTTCTTCAACGTACAGATTTTATGGTTATGCAAACAGGTACCATGAACGGATCTTTTACCCTTAGTGATAAATATATTTTTTTTGAAAATTTTATTACACCAGGAGCTGAATGAGTAAGATCAGCCATAAGCAGGTTCTGTTCAATTTAAGTTTCAATACTTTCAATGCTTTTGTAAGATGGGCCTCTGCTGTTTTTTCAGCGATCCCCGTTTGCCTGGCCACTTCCGGTATGGTGAGGCCCTCTACCCTGCTTAGTTTGAATACCAGGCGGCACTGCCGGGGCAGTGTTTCCACTATGCCGTTAATTTGCTGCTGCAGGAACCGGGTATAGATCTTTTCTTCATCCCAGGCGGTTACCACAGAATCCGCAGTTTGTTCAATTATCTGTACTCTCCGCTTCTGTCGCAGGTATTGTTTAAAAACGGATAACCTCACCGCTGTAGCCAGGTAAGCATTGATATTGTCAATACGGAGCTCTTTTCGCCTGTTCCAGACACTGATAAAAACCTCCTGCACCACTTCTTCCGCAACCATTTTATCCCCGCAGTGATGATAGGCAACCGCCAGTAACTTTTTCCAGTAACGTTGATAAATTTCGGCAAAAGCGTGGCTGTTGCCCTCGCGAAAGGACATCATTAAGTCAGCATCCGTTTGTTGCCGGTACCAGCTCATACAACGGGGAAATTTCTATGATCCCCCTTAATTATACAGGTACACCAACCTTTCCTGGTGAGGTCCGATACATTGCTCTTCATAACATGGACATTACATAAACACTATGGCTACATGGATATGTACCATAAGAACACTTGTTACCCTTAGTGGAGCAATAATTTTTTGGAAAGATGTTAACGGATCAACGTGTAAGCGAGGATTATCATCCACAAATAGGGACGGTTCAATCTGAGTTTCAGTACTTTTAATGCCTTGGTGAGATGCGCTTCTGCTGTTTTTTCGGCAATCCCCATTCTTTGCGCTACTTCCGGAATGCTGAGCCCTTCTTCCCTGCTCAGCTTAAATACCAGGCGGCATTTTTCGGGCAAAACGTCTACAATACCATTAATATGCTGCTGCAGGAACCTGCTGTAGATCTTTTCTTCATCCCAACTGGTTTGCAAAGGACCGGCAGCCTGTTCTTTTATCTCGTTCCTCCGTTTCTGCCGCACGTATTGTTTGAAAACGGACAACTTCACCGCGGTGGCAAGATAGGCGCTCACATTACCAATGTGATGCCCATTCCGCCTGTTCCAGAGACCAATAAAAACTTCCTGTACAATTTCTTCCGCAATGATCTTATCCTTGCTGTGATGATAGGCGATGGCCAGTAATTTTTTCCAGTAACGGTGATAAATTTCGGCAAAAGCCTGATGGTCGTCCCCGCGTAAGGACGTTATCAATTCTACATCAGTTTGTGCCTGGTACCGATTCATGCGATTGGGAATGGTCCACAAGAATATAAAAATAAATCGAGCTTTATATCAGCACATCAAAAGATAATAATTAGGAAATATGACGCCTGATTGTCTTATTCATTCACTAAAAAAGTATGATTATTCCTAATATCTTAAATATACTATCCTCAAAATACGCCGATTACTTTAATTCAACGTCATTTTCCGGTAAGTCGGGGATCTTGGCTTTTAGGTCCGGAGTCCTTCCCGGCCGGGGCATTGTCATCCTGCGCCTTCCCCGCCTTATCAATAAGTATGTAACGTAGTATACCCGAAAAATGAATTTCGCTGGAGTTTAATTGCAGATGGAATGGCCCTTCAGGCGAATCCGAAACGGCGGTATACATATACCCGTTTTAAGGGTAATACCTGCCATTAGCTTCAATAGCTTTGCCGGGCGCCCAATACAACTGTCCCTCAGCGGATGGGAAGTATGATCCGGAAAAGCTCCGGTGAACAAAATCCTTTGATTTCCCAGATTACGGAAGGGCCGGAGGAACTAAGCCCGGCATCGTAACCATCTGTGGTTGCATAACAATAAAACGCGCCATTTATCTACTGGATACTTACATCGGCTACCAGGTCGATAATTTATGGCGCTTTAAGAAGACGCACCTCCATAATGCGCGGCGTCACCTTCCCGGGAGCAGCCCTGAAAACAACCTTTACAGTACCGGCTGCAGCTATCCTGGTTGGTATATCCACTATTGCGGTACTATCTTCCGTAGGTCCGTTAGCGTTAGCACATAACTCCATCAGTGTCTTATTTCCCACGATAACGCTGCCACAGTCGCCGGCTCCTGTATAACGGTAACGGATATATAATTGATAATTCCCCGCCGCAGCAGCCTGTAGCGTGTAGGCGAACCAGTTACGCGTGATCCTGAAATGCTGATCCCCCGATGTTCCGGTAGTGCTGCCATCACTTTCCAGCTGATGATCGGTCTCCGGTTGCTGTTCACCGGCATACACCCGGTCCGTGGTGAGACTGTCGAGGCGTTGTCTTTCCACCTCTTCCGGTCCCTGCAATTTATTGGATTCCGCTTTGCCTGCATAGGGCCAGTAAAGCATATACCGGCTATCGTGCAGGCGGTAAAATGGCACCAGTTTAAGCTGACGGAAGGCGGGTTGGGTGATCAGCTGGCCTGCTGTAAACTCCAGAGGTTTGCCTGTATGTTGTAATGCAACTATCCCCGGGGCCTCCAGTTGCAGTGTTGGTGCGGCGGACATTGGGCGCATGGTTCCCCGGGCGATATGCCCCCAGCGGCTGGAATCTGCATTCAACCCAGGCATATCGAGCGTATCCGTAGCCGCAGCCAGTACAATAGGGCCATACAGGAAAGACACCCAGTGAGTGCTGTCCGGCAAGCCTTCCGTGCGTACCTGCATGGGAAGATGAACCTTCACCACATCGCCGTTCTTCCAGGTGCGGCGGATATACACATAGCCAGCAGCCCCGCTGGTATTGGAGGCGCGTTGCCCGTTAACAGTAACGGTCATACTGTTTTTAACCCA
This sequence comes from Chitinophaga sp., assembly GCF_035564935.1. Lineage (GTDB taxonomy): Bacteria > Bacteroidota > Bacteroidia > Chitinophagales > Chitinophagaceae > Chitinophaga. The sequence continues at coordinate 5,398 of NZ_DATMTE010000938.1, forward strand.
TCCGGGAGTACGTATCGCGATGGTCAGCAGCTCCGGCTTTTTCAAAGAAAGTTTCAGCATAGATGCGTCTTCTTCGGGAAACCTGGTTTCCTGTGTCAGCCGCAGTGATTTATTCTTCCATTGCAGCACGGAAGGAATGAACAGGTTTACATAAAGTGAATCTTTTGCCCGGGCATAGATCAGTTCCGTATACTTCCCATGGTTTTCCATACCGGTGCCAACGCAGCACCAGAAAGCATTTGGAGAGGTAGAATATACCCGGTAGTGCATGGGATGTATGGGCGTGAAATATACAAATCCGCCATTGGGGTGCTGGGATGAAAGAATATGATTATAGAGTGTGCGCTCATAATAATCCATGTATTTATGATTGGGATTATTCAGGAAAAGCAGCCTGGTAAGTTTCAGCATATTATAGCTGTTACAGGTTTCCGGTCCCTCGGGGCTTTCCAGCATAGCGCGGAAGTTATGTACGTCGTGGAAATGTTCGCGTACACTGTTTCCTCCTATAGAAATACTTCTTTGCTGTACCACGGTGTTCCAGAAAAAAGCGGAAGCATCTTCCAAAGCAGTATCATGGCTAACTATACCCGTTCGCATGAAGCCTACCACTTTTGGGATCTGGGTATTGGCATGTAGCCCGGTGAGGGCATCCGTATGCGTGGTGAGCGGATCCAGTAATTTTTTGTGGGTAAAGCGCCTGGCCATATAAAGCCAGGAGGTATCGCTGGTTTTTTCTGCTACCGCAGCAAAAATTTCGTTCATGCCACCAAATTCTGTCTGCAGCATTATCTGCATCTGTTCATCGCTGAGGTTTGCCGTAACGTTCTTACTCCAGCGGCATAGCCGCAGCAGCATATTGCGGGCCTGTGTGCTGCCGGTGAGCGTCCAGGCGTCGAGCAATCCGTTCAGCGTTTTATGTACATTGTACCAGGGTACCCATCGTTTTGTTACTGCATCTCCCCTACCCTCCGCTACCTGCTTCCATAGTTGCTTTCCGCCCGGAATACCACCCAGATATCCGTTGCCATTCTTCAACTGGCACTGTTCCAGCTGATCCAGCATATAATGTAACCGCCGGAGGTAAACCTGTTTCCCGGTGGCAGCATACATCAGTGAGAGCGCCGACAGGTAATGTCCACCAGTATGTCCGTCCAGTCCCCAGCTCTCCCAGTTGCCATAATTTTCTTTCTTTACAGGAATCCCCGCATCTTTCAGAAAAGGCGCCAGCAGGCGGTCAGGATCAAGGGATAGAATATATTCTTCATCCGTATGCTGGGCATCAAGAAAAAGCCCCGGCAACAGCCGGACCTCCCCGGGAGCAAATGTTTGCAGTTGAGTGGATTGTGCCGTAGCAATAACGGGAATATGTACCAAAAGACAAATGAGTAACTTCTTCATATATGCACGTGGAAATAATTGTCAAATTAACAATTAATTTTCATTTATGCAAATGAGTAACGACATTCTGTCTCCATTATAATACAACCATCCCCGGAGGCAATGCCATATTCAGGAACACGGTTATTGATCAATGAATTGAAATACTTTACATTGTATCACAAGCGGGGCTCACTGTTCGTGTTCGCCATTGTTGTTATTAGAAAACAACATACCAACCGCGAAATATTAACGTCATGTATAAGCATAGTAGCCGGACTGATACTTTATGAAATAGCACAAATATGGATACCAGGCAGAGTTTTTGATTTCAAAGATATCATCGCCTCCTTAATTGGTGGGGTAATTGCATACGGTATAATTTATGGTATCAATAAACAGGTAGCGCGTACAAGTAACAGGCCGGGCAATAATGGGGAGCCAGTATAAACTAATAATTAATACGTCAAAGCAATAAAATGGAAAACCGGATTATTAAGAAAACCATTGAAATAAATGCGCCCGTTAAAGAAGTATGGAGTGTGTTTATCAATCCCGCGATAAGCCAACAAATGGGAGGCTATTACGATACAGACTGGAAGACCGGCAGCTC
>NZ_DATMTE010000939.1:0-9318 GCF_035564935.1 Chitinophaga sp.
TATATATAAACGTAGATATATTCTACTGCGATCCCTTTCAATTTTGTATCATTGTTTTTAGAAATAAGACCAAAATTGCCAGCACGATATCTCTATTTAATATGCCTTCCCCTGTTATTATATATAGCAGGATGCCGCCCGGAAACAGGGCCAAAGTACCGGATCGGATTTTCCCAGTGTACCGGTAACGACAACTGGCGCCGGAACATGCTTACAGAAATGAAGCGGGAACTTTTTTATCATCCGGAGATGCAGTTATTGTATCGTGATGCAGAAAGCGACAGTAAGCGACAGGTAGCACAGATCCGGGAACTGCTGGCAGGGAAAATTGATATATTGGTAGTGTCGCCTAATGAGGCGGCCCCGCTGGCGCCGGTAATTGCCACTGCATATGGGCAGGGCATCCCGGTGATCATCCTGGACCGTAAAGCGGCCACCGATTCCTTTACCGCTTACATCGGGGGTGATAATTATAACATCGGCAAACTGGCCGCAGAATATATAGCCGCGCAATTGAACGGACACGGACGCATTATTGAAGTAACCGGTCTGCGGGGTTCTTCCCCTACTGTAGAACGGCACCAGGGGTTCCAGGATGCGCTCCTGCACTACCCCGGCCTGAAAGTGATAGCTACACTGGAAGGCAGCTGGGTAGCCAACAAAACCCTGGAAGCCGCTGCACACAACGACTCCGCCGTACAACAGGCGGATATCATTTTTGCACAGAACGATGTAATGGCGTATAGTATGTACCGTTATTGCCGGGAAAAAGGCAACATGCATACCCGTTTCATCGGGGTAGACGCCTCCCCTTACCCCGATGCCGGCATAGACCTCGTATCCCGCGATATCCTCAGCGCCTCGCTGCTGTACCCCAGCGGCGGCAAAGAAGCCATCAGCATGGCTGCCGATATCCTCTCGGGAAAAAAAGTACCACGCAATACCCTGCTGCAAACCGTACTGATCGACAGCAGCAATGTAAAGCTGATGCGGTTACAGATAGATAAGATACAGGCCCAGCACCAGGAAATAGAACAGCAACAATCGCTGCTGCAGGAACAACGTTCCCTGTACCAGGATCAGCAGCACCTGTTGCGCATTGTGGTGACCACACTGGGCATTGCTTTCCTGCTGGGTATTGTGCTGTTCTTTATTTTACGCACCAACCGGCGCATCAACCGGCAACTGAAACAGCAACGGGATGAGATCCTGCTGCAGCGGGACCAGCTGGTGGAAATGACTGCCAGGGCCCAGGAAGCCACAGAGGCCAAGTTTACCTTCTTCACCAATCTTTCCCACGAGTTCCGTACCCCGCTCACGCTGATACAGGCGCCGCTGGAAAACCTGGCGGGCAACAGGCAGCTCTCCTCTCCCCAGAAACAACAGCTGGAACTGATGCGGAGAAACGTGACCCACCTGATGCGGCTGGTGAACCAGCTACTGGAATTTCGCCGTATTGAAAGCGGGAAACTGCAACTGAAAGTAGCGGAAAACGACCTGCCCTCCTTTATGCTGGATATCATGGAAGCATATAAAGGTATTGCCGTAAAAAAGCATATCGACTTCCGCCTCATCAGCCGGCAACCCGGTATTAAAGCCTGGTTTGACCAGCACCTGTTTGACCGGGTGTTGTACAACCTGCTGTCTAATGCGTTTAAATTTACCGGCGATTACGGCAAGGTACATATCTATCTTGAACAACCTGCCGCCGGGCAGGAAGCAGTGATCCGCATTGAAGACGACGGCAGCGGCATGGATGAAAATACGCTGGCGCATGCATTTGAGCTATTTTACCAGAGCAGGAACAATGAACATAAAGGCACCGGCATCGGGCTGGCACTGACCCGGGAAATCATTTCCCTGCATCATGGCAGCATCAACGTAAAAAGCAGCAAAGGCGCCGGCACTACTTTCAGTATTACGCTGCCGGGCAGCTCCGCCCCTTTTGCCCCTGAAGAAATACAACAGGATGATGAACACATGAATGTGATCAATCATTCCCTGCATAGTTATACAGATGACCTGGACAACACGCCTGCGGAAGAATTGCCATTGGCCGTGCAAACTCACCCACATTCGGTATTACTGATAGAAGATCATCCGGACCTCAATCATTTCCTGTCCGATTTCCTCAGCGGGCAATATGAAGTGTTTCATGCCGGCAATGGTGAAGAAGGGCTCAGGCTGGCCTTTGAACATATACCGGACCTCATTCTTTGTGATATCATGATGCCGGGTATGGATGGCATCCAGGTACTGCAAACATTGAAAAAGGATATCCGTACCTCCCATATCCCCGTGATCCTGCTAAGCGCCAACAGCAGCGAAGAACAACGGATAAAAGGCATGCAGCATAACGCAGACGCCTATATCAGTAAACCTTTCCATCTGAAGTACCTGGCGGAAAGCATCAGCAGTATGCTTAATAACCGGGCTTTACTGAAAGACCACTACATTGCAGAACCCGAAACCCGGGTACACAGTGCGCAGTCCAGCAAGCCTGACCGCAGGTTTATAAATGATTTCACAGCCATTGTGGAAAAGAACCTGGGCAACGACCATTTCGGTGTGGAAGATATTTGCCAGGAACTGGCTATTTCAAAAATGCAGCTATACCGTAAGGTAAAGTTGCTGCTGAACTGCAATGTAAACGACTATATCCTGGAAGCGCGGGTTAAAAAGGGCCGGTACCTGCTGGTCAATTCCAAACTATCAATTGCAGAAATAGCCTACGAGTGCGGCTTCTCCTCTCCTGCTTATTTTTCTACCGTATTCAAGGCGCGCACACAGCAAACGCCGAAGGCATTCAGGGATAAAAAAGGCGAAGGATGATCATATAAAAGAAATGGCCTGCCGGAAAGATATCCGGCAGGCCATTTTTACAAGTGAACGGCAAGTTATGGTTTCTTAGCCCACCATAATGGTGTTAATACTTCATCTCCTCCGCCCGGCAATGCGGCTATAGCCTGTTCATATCCATGCGCGTTGGTATTCTTCAGGGAAGAAGGATACTTGATACGCTGCGGAAAGAACTTCACATTGCTGGTCATATAATTGGAATTGTTCAGAGCAGGCAAGGTGATGATTGTTTTTTCGATAGTGGTATTTTCGAAGAAAGGCAATCCCAGCCTGCGTTGATCGCTCCATCCTTCCAGCGGCAGCCAGGGCACCTGGGCGATATATTTCTGTGTGATGATTTTAGTCAGCAGATCGTTTTTCACCGCACCATTTTTATACAGGTTATTCACCGGGTATTTAATGGCCACAGTGCCTGCTGTGCCGGTATAACCATTCTTAAAATTCATGGTATGCGTGGCTGGCGGTTCTGCGGTATGATCCCAGCTTACAGATGTACCGGTCATGTTATAGCCTGTAGACGCCAGGTAAGTACCCAGGAAGCCGGACACGCCCCAATACTCAAAGCTTTGCGCGATCGCTTTCTCATACGCTGCTTTCCCGGAAACGGGCACTGTCCATCCTCTCACTGCGGCTTCTGCCATCAGGAAGTTGGTTTCCCATGCTGCAAAGAAGATGCGTTTATTCTGGCTGTTACGGAACTGTTGTCCCAGGCGTGGTGATGCACCGGGGAAAGCGAGCCACCTGTTCTGTGTGCCTTTAGTGCCCCAGTCGCCCAGGTTGGAACCATTCCAGGTAAATTTAGCCTCCAGTGTTTTAACAGTAGCGCCGCTGGCATTTACCAGGTTACGGGCTGTTGTTTCCCAGGTAGGGCGGTCGTATGAAGGATATTTACTGAAGTTTGGATTTACAAAGTCGCCCGGCAGGATAAACGCCTTGTAAGCGCGGGGATCAACGGTTTGCGGTATACCATCGAACCAGAATCCTGCAAACGGATCGTTGGACATAGTAGAGAAGTGATCGGTCATTTGCAGCCCGGCCCAATCTGCCGGTTTAATATACGACTGATAACTTGCGCCCAGCTGATCGGCTGATTTTACGCCACCCAAACCGGTGTAAAGATTTTCCAGTGTAGTGGAAAGGGTCTGGTCATTCCACTCGCGGCTCATTACACCGGAAAGCGGGTCCCATCCTGGTTTTTCCTGCACCTGGAAATTATCGGTCATTTCGGCGATCAGGTCGCCCTTAACAGCATCTTCAAATTCGGTTTTGGCTTTTCCCCCGTCTACTTCTGATAAACGCATGGCCAGGCGGAGCCGCATGGAATTTGCATAACGTTTCCATTTTGCAAAATCATAGGCATACGCAGGATCCAGCAGTTTAAGATCTTCTGTTGGAATAATGGCGGTATTTAATTTGGAGCTGGCATCTTTCAATTCATCCAGCATAAAATAATATACCTCTTTCACGCCGGCAAATTCCGGGTTGGAGCCTTTGAAACCGTCGATGGGAATAGGACCGAAGTTGTCCGACAATTCGCTCATCAGGTACACACGCCAGATGCGGGCTACCTGTTTCAGGTTGTCTGTATATTCTTTAATATCTCCTGCCTTGATTTTGGCATCCGCCACCTCAATCGCTTTATTGATATTGGTAAGCCAGCTGGAGCTGTATTTGTAATATTCAGTAGCCCAGCCATCATCGGAAACACCGTCCACAATATCACCGCCACCGGCAAGCTGTTGGTGGGCAGCGCTTTTCCAGAACAATACGAAAGAACGTTCCGCAATATTCGGATCCATTTGTGCGCCGATGATGGAATTATTAATAAAGTATTCCACCTGCACCTGGGTGTCGTCCGCTTCTTTCGGCTGTTTATTGATCTCTTCGAATTTACTGCAGGCAGACATCAACATCACAAAGGCAGCCAGCGCCCAGCCTGATTTTATGAGTATCTTTTTCATTTCAATTACAGTTAAGTGTTAAAAACTAAGGCTCAGGTTCACCAGGAAAGTGCGGGTTGTTGGAGGCGCACCATTTTCATAACCGGTAGCATTATTACCAACGGAGAAAACTGATTCCGGGTCAAGGCCGCGCATATGGCTGGAAATCATCCATACGTTATTGCAGGATACGCCTACACGGGCCGCCTGGATACCTGATCTGCCCAATACTTTTTTAGACAGGTTATAACTCAGCTGAACGTTCCTGAGACGGATGTTGGAGGCGTCGTACATATTCAATTCGGTGATACCGATATTATCAGCGGTAACTGCCTGCCAGTATTGTTGCTGTGTAATAGATTTTGTATTCGGGGCATATCCGCCGCTGCCATTTTCCACTACACCAGGAACTACCATATCAGGTCTTTCACCGTTTGGTGCAGTAACAGCAGCAGTACCGTTGCGTTGCATCAGCACCTGTGTGGAAGAAAACATATCTCCGCCTATACGGGCATCAACGAGGAATGCGAGGCTGAAATTTTTATAGGCAAAGCTGTTGGTGATACCTAATAAAGCTTTCGGCTGCTGGTTGCCTAAACGAACGTTTTCTTCACCGGCTACAGGGCGGCCAGCCGCATCCAATAACCATTGTCCGAAATACTCACTCTTAGGATCAGTTACCCTGCGCACTTTTGTTCCGTAAATTTCACCATACAGTTGCCCGGTATTTCCATTAATGGCAAGATCGTCGAAACCTCCCAGCGGATACACATTTACACCTTCTGCACTGTTAATGTCAATGATCTTGTTCCTGTTCATAGACAGGTTACCGGAGATATTCCAGAGCAGTCCTTTAGGGTTCTGAAGAATTTTGGCATCTGCCATAATTTCGATACCGCTGTTCTGGATGTTACCTGCATTCATTTTCTTTTTCTCATAACCACTGGCGGGGTCCATAGGCAGTTCGATCAATTGCCTGGTTGCATTCGATTTGTAGTAGGTAACATCTATACCAAACCGGTTGTCAACAAAACGAAGCTCTGTTCCGAACTCTATTGATTTGATCAACTCACTGCGCACATTTTTATCATAGTAAACTGGTTTTGTACCTGCAGTGAGGTTACCATTCGGATCACGGTTAATCTGGTAAGTGTTATAAAGCTGATAAGGTTTTAAGCTGTTACCAACTGCTGCGTAAGAAGCTCTTACTTTACCGTAACTTAACCATTGTGGCAATGTTTTAAACTGTTCGGTGAACAGGTAGGCCAGTGTTACAGAAGGGTAAAAGAAGGAGCGGTTTTCAGGGCTCAATGTAGATGACCAGTCGTTACGTGCTGTCGCATCCAGGAACAGGTAACCATCCCAGTTAACACCACCGGTTGCATATACGGAGTTGATCCGTTGTTCCAGGATGTCGTCTGTTACAACAATAGCTCCCTTTGCGTTGGTAATGAGGAACAGGTTAGGCACCACCAGTTCACCTGCGCTGTTTCCAACCCGGGACGACTGCTGTTTCATCAGGTTGCCGCCCACGCTGAGGTTAGCGCCCAGTTTACCGAACAGGTTATCTTTCTTTGCAGTGATGAGCGTACTGTAGTTTACTTCAGAGAATGAAAATTTCTCGTTGCTGTAGCTTCCGTTAATCGGAGCCGGGCTACCCGCGTATACTTTAGTTTCCGCGTTGGTATTGTAAATATCAGCACCTGCTTTTACTTCTGCATTTAACCAATCGGTGAACTGGTATTTTATGCTTCCACTCATAAGAAACCGGCTACGGATATCTTCATTCAGATTGTATTTGGTGGCCCAATAAGGATTTACCTGGTTACCGATACCATACCAGCGCATCTTGCCAAATTCATCTACAGGGTCTTTAAACTGCCGGATATCCAGGGAAACCGGCATGGTATAAAGCAAACCGGAGTAGTTCCTGCTGTTTACGCCTGTAGCTAACCTGTTCTGGGCATTGGTGTTGGAATACTGTACTTTAAAATCTGTAGATAAACGTTCAGATGCTCCATACTTGCTGGTTACCCTGGTGGTAAGGTTCAAACGGGAAAGCTTGGTTCCCGGCACCATACTTTTATCATTCAGATAATTCAGGGAGGTATATACAGATGTTTTATCCAGTTGTTGCTGGAAGGAAATATTCTCTGTATGGTTTACGCCCGTATTAAAGAAGCGGCTGATATTATCATAAGCGCGTACCGGTTCTGTTTTTCCTTCCCAGTTTGGTAAGCTCTGACCTTCGATTTTTGCGCCCCAGCTGGTACCTTTTTCTTCATCAAAAACATTATCCAATCCTTGTGAGAAGCTTTTCTGCATATCCGGTTTCGTGAATATGCTTTCGAAACCAAGTGTAGATGAAACAGAAAGGCCCAGGCCATTTGTTTTTTTACCGGTTTTAGTGGTGATGAGGATCACACCGTTACCGGCACGGCTACCATACAGCGCCGCAGCAGAGGGGCCTTTCAGTACAGACATGCTGGCGATATCGTCCGGATTCAGGTCGGATAAACCGTTACCCATATCCATTCCAGGGTTCCATCCGTCGTTGTTTTCACGTGCGGCACCAATGAAGTTGTCCATAGGAATACCATCCACCACAATTAAGGGTTGATTAGTACCTGTGAGCGAGTTGTTTCCGCGCAGGTTAATTTTAGAAGAACCTGCAGGGCCGGTACTGGAGCGGATCACCTGTAAACCTGCTACCACACCGGTTAATGCGTTGGTAACGTTGGTTTCATGCGCCTCCACCAATGTGGAGCTTTTTACTTCCTGCATGGAATAACCCAGCGATTTTTTCTGGCGGGAAATGCCCAATGCAGTTACCACCACCTCGTTTAAACCTTTGGAAGCATCTTCCATAACAAGGTGGAGGTTAGCGGATGCGGGTACTTCCTGTGTAGTAAATCCTACACTGGAAATAACCAATACAGCGCCCGGTTTTACCTGGAGTTTGAAAGCTCCTTTTTCGTCGGTTGTAGCGCCATTGGTTGTACCTTTTTCAATGACTGTTGCATAGATAACGGGAGCGCCGGAAGCGTCTTTCAGGGTACCTGATACCCCTACTTTTTCCTGTGCGTAAACGCTTTGACAGCACATCGCTACTAAGCATGTTAGTAGCAGAAAGCCTAGCCACCTTTTCATTACTGTGAATTTAGATGTGGATAAATAATCAAGGCATAGTTTCCCTGACTGCATGGGAAATCCTCATGCAACAGTTAGCAACTGCCTCATGTTTGATTGATATTACAAGTGAACGTGTTATTACTCTGTTTTACTAAGCTGGCCTTTATCGAGGTGTTCCATAACAAGTGCTGCCGCTCCAAGTCTTTCTGCGGCGTACCCCAAAGGCGATATCATCATTTCTATATTTTCTGCAATTTTTGGTATACAATGCTCATTTAACGCATGCTGTACAGGTGCCAGCCATAATTTCCCGGCCAATGTTCCTCTCCCGCTTAAAATGATCAGGTTTGGATTCAACAAGTGAATAAGTATAGCGATGCCGCGCCCGATATGATAACCCGCCTGCGATATTAATTCTACCGCGTAATTATCTCCCTTTACCGCTGCATCCATAATTTTTCTAAACGTGTTGTCGCGGTTATCCATCGACAAATTTTTCATAACAGTGGTTCTTCCTTCACTGATGCCTGCCACTGCTTTCTCCGCAATCACCGATAAAGATGTTTCTGTTTCCAGGCAACCCATCTTTCCGCAACTGCAGATCTTATTATTGGTAAAAAGCGGGATGTGTGAAAATTCACCTGCAAACCCGTTTTCTCCCCTGAAAAGCTCTCCGTTCAGCACCATCCCCAAACCAATACCCCAGCCAATATTAATCACCAGCGCATTCTGGCGGTTCCGCGCTGCTCCCAGTTTCCACTCTGCCAGTGCAATCAGGCTGGAATCATTATCAATGATCACCGGCACACCGGTAAGCGCTTCAAGATATCCGCTGATACTTCCGTACTGCCTGTCAAAGAAAGAATAGTTAATGCCTTTTGTTACATCTACAAATCCCGGCATCCCGATGCCAATACCGGCAAACTTTTCAACCGGTATGCCTGAAGCATCTATAAACGTTTTCAACTCCTGCCCCAATTGTGCGATCGCATCCGGGTTCGCCGATAAATCCAACGATACCAGGCGCTCTTCTCCCACTGTCCTGTTCTGCATATCCAGTATGCTGATACTGGTTACAAACTGGTCCATGGCCACAGACAGGATATACAGGTAGTCCGGCTTTACAGAATACATCTGCGGACGGCGCCCTCCCGTGGAAATGGCATAACCGGATTCCAGCACCAGGCCACTCTTCACCAATTCATTCAAGGCTTTGGTTGTATGCGGAAGACTCCTGCCGGTAAGCAGTGTGAGATCAGCACAGGACAATTCCTTGTTAAAGTACAGGTGTTTTAATAACGTTTTTTTGAATATTTCCTGGCGATCAGACACCATTAGACGATTGTTTGCTTCAGTTTAAATCTACATCAATTTGGTACAAGTGAAC
>NZ_DATMTE010000940.1:0-2325 GCF_035564935.1 Chitinophaga sp.
AGACCGGAACCGCATCAAACGCCTGGGCCGCGAAGCCTGGCGGCTCCAGAAGGAGGAATTGTACAACCATCTCCGGTCGGAATCAAGACAGCTCGCTGTTTTCCTCATCTACACCGATAAAAAAATCGCTGATTTTTCTACCCTGAAAGACAAAATTTCGGTAATTTTAAAGAAGCTGCAAACCAGCGTTTAGCACCCGCAGTTAGCTTTGGCTGATGGCAGCGAAACCGGTATTCAACATTCCGTTGAATAAACCACTATTTTTTACTGGCTTAAAGCTGACTGCTAAAAAGCTGCTTATGAACCGTGTTGTGCGCTGGCTTAGTTTTCCTTTTATCTTCCTGATAAAAATTTATCAATGGTTTATCTCGCCCCTCCTGGGCAGTAAATGCCGCTATACGCCCACCTGCTCACAATACGGGCTGGAAGCATTTAAAAAATATGGCCCCTTTAAAGGTGGCTATCTCACCATAAAGCGTATCTTGTCGTGCCACCCCTGGGGTGGGCATGGATATGACCCGGTGCCGTAACCATCAACATTGCCAACTAACATCATTCATCTTATATACTCGTTGCATGCGTGCATTTTTCAATAAAAGAAGAAAACTGACAGCAGCATTGCTGCTGATCATCACCACCGCAGGGATCTTTGCTTTCAATGAAAACGATAAATACTTCCAGATAGCTAAAAACCTGGACATATTTGCCGCTTTCTACCGGGAGCTGAATACTTACTATGTTGATGATCTGCCCCCTGAAAAAGTGATGCGGAAAGGCATTGAGGCCATGCTGGAAGAAACAGACCCCTTTACGGATTTCGTTTCCGAAGAAAACCTGGACGACCTTAAATTCATGGCTACCGGCAAATACGGCGGGGTAGGCGCTTCCATCAACACCAACGGTGAATGGACCGCCATCACAGATGTGTACGAAGGCAGCCCCATGGACAAAGCCGGCGTAAAACCGGGCGATATCATTGTGAGCATGAATGGCAAATCCAGCAAAAATGTAGCCCAGGAAGACATTAGCCGGCAGCTGAAAGGCGCGGCAGGCACCCCGCTGGACATGGTGTTCCGCAACCCGGTAACCGGCGTGGAAACCCCTAAAAAGATCGTCCGCGAGGAAATTAATGTAAAAGCAGTAAGCTATGCCGGCATCCTGAAAAATGATATCGGCTACATTAAAATGACCCAGTTCACCGAAAATAGCGGCGCCATGGTACGCCAGGCAGTGGAACAACTGAAGCGAACCAACCCCGCCTTAAAAGGAATGATACTGGACCTGCGCGGCAACCCCGGCGGATTACTGGATGAAGCCGTTGTAGTAGCCAACATTTTTGTTGATAAAAATAAACTCATTGTTAGCACCAAAGGAAAAGTGAAGAACTGGGATCGCAATTATGAAACTTCCGAACAGCCGGTAGATCTTCATATCCCGTTAACCGTACTTACCAATCATTCATCTGCCTCCGCCGCTGAAATAGTAGCCGGCAGCATCCAGGACCTCGACCGGGGACTGGTTATAGGACAACGCTCCTATGGAAAAGGACTGGTGCAAACCACCCGGCAGCTGCCCTACAATACCAAACTGAAAGTAACTACCGCTAAATACTATACGCCAAGTGGCCGCTGCATCCAGGCCATCGACTACTCTCACCGTAACGATGATGGCAGTGTGGACTATGTGCCGGATTCCCTGCGTAAATCATTTACCACCGCCGGCGGCCGCGCGGTGAAAGATGGAGGCGGTATTGAACCCGATGCAAAGGTGGATCCTACCTACATCAGCCAGGTAGCTATTACGCTGCTCCGTAAACAATTCATCTTTGATTACGCTACCACCTATTATTACAATCATCCGAAAATAGCTGCTGCAGGGTCTTTTGCCCTATCGGAAAGCGACTTCGAAGATTTTGAACACTATCTCGACAACAAAGATTACAGCTATAAAACACGTAGCGAAGAAGCTCTCGACTCTTTCAAAAGCACGGCAAAAAAAGAAAAATACTATGATGCTATTGCGAAAGAGCTGGAGACACTGGAAACAAAAATGAAACACGATAAAAAACAGGACCTGCTGAAGAATAAAACAGAGATAAAGCGGCTACTGGAAGAAGAAATCGTAAACCGGTATTACCTGCAGAGAGGCCGTATCATCAGGTCGCTGGAATGGGACAACGAGGTAAACACCGCGGCCGATCTGCTGCATAACCCGTCAAAATATAAACAGCTGCTTGCTGCGGCGAAGTAATAGCCCGCATCCCGGTATAAATTATTTTCAATGAAGCCTGCAAATAAACCCCGCGCATCTGCCGGGATTTGTTTG
>NZ_DATMTE010000941.1:0-2840 GCF_035564935.1 Chitinophaga sp.
ATTCATTGAAGCTATCTTGATCAGGATGGTTCGTAAATATGCTGCATTCAATAACAGTGAGACTATATAGCAAAATGCTGTTCAACTTGTTATCGTGACGCCAAATCTGTTTAACAAACAACGGAAGCTATCTAGCCAGTCGATAGATCTCTTCTCAAGGGTTTAGTTACATCAGCGTATCTTGTTTTACGCTTCCCTGCGATCCCCGCGGGATTCGAACCCGCATTCCCCTTCCGGGGCAGTATGGCTGTAAATACGCTTCCCTACTCTCCTTCCGGTTTTTGGTGCAACTGTAAATTCTGATCATTGCAGCGTGCATCCGCAACGATATGTATCCATACACTCCACGGCGACGTAATTTTTCCGCAGCTTTATCCATTTTAAGCGAGAGGATCATTGTTTCACAAAGATGCATACCCATCTGCGCAATACACCTGCGCAGTTCAAAGAAAAAATATTTTTATTTATGTAGTTAACTACGTAGTTTTGTACCATAAATAATTACAAATGAATACCACACAAGATATAAGACCCATTCACAACGAATATTGCCAGGAAATAATTGACATTATCCTGCCTATCCAGCAAAAGGAATTTAATGTCCCCGTTACAATTGAGGACCAGCCGGACCTGTTTGACATAGAAACCAATTACCACAACACCGGCGGCGGATTCTGGGGAGGTTTTGTAAACGGGGAACTGGCCGGCACCATTGCACTCATCGGTATCGGGCATAACGCCGGCGCTATCCGGAAAATGTTTGTGAAAAAGGAATACCGGGGAAAAGATACGGGCATTGGCCAGCAACTGCTGGAAGAACTGATCGCCTTTTGCAGATCAGTTGAAATAAAAGACCTGTATCTCGGTACGGTCGACAAACTCGCTGCTGCCCGCCGCTTCTATGAGCGCAACGGGTTTAAAGAAATAAAAAAAACGGATTTACCGTCGTATTTTCCCCTGATGAATGCGGATAATATATTTTACCACTTACACCTTAACGATTGACAAGTATGATAAATGTGATCGATGAATCAGGGATACTGGCTATTTCCACCAGGCTGCAGCGCCTCAGCGACCAGCTGCGGAAAGACGGCCTGCAGATCTATAAGGCCAATGGGATCGATTTTGAGCCCAAATGGTTCCCGGTGATCTATACCCTGCACCTGAAGCCTGTGCTCAGCGTGGTGGAAATTGCCGGGGAAATTGGGTATTCCCACCCTTCTACTATCAGCCTGCTGAAAGAACTGGAAAAGCAAAAGCTGATCCGCTCCAAAAAAGACAAAACCGACGAAAGGAAAAGACTTATCCAGCTCACGGAAAAAGGGAAAGTCCTGATCAGCGATATGCAACCCATATGGAATAAGATGGTAGTGGCCCTCACAGCGCTAACAGATACAAAAAATAACCTGATGAAGGCAATTGAAGAAGTAGAGCAACAAATGAAATCGTTTAGTTTTTTTGAAAGAACACAGCAACTATAGTCAGGCCAACAGCCCGCTTACCAACGCCTTCCATTGCAGTTTTGAGATACCGATCGCTCCCGTAGAGCCCACAACGGCATTCCGGATCTTATCTCCCAGATCCGCGGCCTGTGTATTTGGCACCTCATTACGTCCGTAAACGGCGGCAGTTATTTCCGCATGATCGCGCATTAGCACAAAGGAACTGCTGGCTTCCTTGCGCAGGAAATGCGCAATACCGGCGCTCTTCTGAACCGGGTGCTCCGATGGCCTGGCCCTGATAAAGAATACCTCCTGGTGCTCATTAAGCGCCACATGCTCTTTCTGCTCAATCTTTACCCAGTCGAACCCCTTGCCGGCACTATTACCCGGTCCCGGAATATCTATCCTTATGTACATGCCGGTTTCCGCCTGCCCCTCCGCAGGTTTCCCCGCCAGGTCCGTTAGCTGGAAGCCGGACGAAATGCTCCCGATGAGCGCCGCCCATTGGTTTACATCCAGTAAACGCGCCATAACGGTTTTGAAAAAATCGCGCGCCGCCACCTCATGCACCAGTGTTTTCACCTCGGAAGTAGTGGTAGCTTCGCCCGTGTACTGCGCCGGAATAAACGGCGCTGCAATATTATCTCCCATACCCTTGAAATTTTCCGGTAAAATATTCTGTAAAGATTGCGATAAAAAACTTGTGCCAATTTTATATTACACCTACCTTTGGGATGTAAAAGTAGGGACTTTGTATTCCGGACCTGGTAATTCCGTCGTTCAAATCGATGTTATAAGGAAGCTCCGATCTGTCTTCCGCCACTTTTGACCATATTACTCTTCATAAGAGCGCCATTCCCACAACTGTCAGCACGTTAGTAATTGTAAACTGCACCTTGCCACAGCTTTGCCTGTACGCAGGGAAGTACAATTTGTTGATGTTTAAAGATACGGAATATGAATAGTATATACTCGCTTATAGTGAGCTGTTTTCTATACCTGGCCTGCAGCAATGCAAAGCCTAACCAAACAAACGGCAAAATCACCGGCCGGTGGCTGCCTGTTAAAACGGTGATGAGCTGCATTGAAGATGGTAAAAAGACCTTTGAAAAAACGGACTCCAGTTTCAGCGAACTGGATCTGATGATCTTTAAAGAGAACGGCGTACTGGAAGACGGCGGCCAGCGCTACGAAGCCTATACCATTGATCTGAAAACAAAAGAACTCACCCTCCAGGAAGGCAACGGGTATGGCATCACCTTTAAAATAAGGACCATGAACCCCGAAGAACTGGTGATCTTCCGGGAAGATGAGGAGATCTTTAAAAGAACAAAACGACAGATGAAACTGGAAATCTATTTCCGCCGCATCTGATTATTCCGGCACTGGTAAAATAAT
>NZ_DATMTE010000942.1:0-4246 GCF_035564935.1 Chitinophaga sp.
AAAGAGCAGCATTTATATAGCTTGTAGGAAGATAAGTAACTGCAGGAGAAATCACTTCTCCTGCAGTGAATGCTTAAAACTTAATAGTAAGATTGGCTGTCACCCTGGTTGGATTTTGTGCTGCCAGGCGGTTCGACCAATACTTTTCATTGGTAATATTATCCACCTTCAACCCGATACGGTATGCGGGCCTGTCGTAGAACAGGGAGCCATCCAGTACAGTATAGGAAGGTATGGTGAATGCAAAGGTATTAGTGTTGGTTTGAAACGACTGGCTGCCGTAGTTTCCACCAAAGGCAAACCCGAGGCCTTTGGCTTCGCCACGCACAAGACGATAGCTCACCCAAAGATTAGCGGTGGTGGCTGGCCCCGCTGCCGATGGCCGTAATCCCTGGAACTTGGCATCGGCCTTATCCATTTTACTTTCATTATAGGCATAACCTGCAATGATATTTAACCCTGGAACCGGGTTGGCAATTACTTCTGCTTCAAAACCCCTGCTGAGCTGGGTCCCGTTCTGAAGTGAGAACCCGCTGTGGGCAGGATCATCATATACAGAATTGGTAACAGAAATATCATAATAACTCAGGGTAGCATTTAATTTTTCATTAAACAGATCTGCTTTAATCCCTCCTTCTACCTGGTTGGCCTGTTGCGGCTTAAAAGTATTACCGTCAAAGTCAGTACCCGATTGGTTCTGGAATCCATTCATATAATTGGCAAAGAGCGACATCCTGTCTTTAATCACCTGGTATACGATCCCGAATTTGGGCGATAAAGCAGTTTGGGTATAATTACCAACAGTAAGATCCTTAGCAGGGTAATAGGCACCAAGATTATGGTAATTATCCAGTCTTAAGCTGGCCATTACCAGTAACTGTTCCGTGATATTGATCACATCTGAAAAATAGGCGCTGTAAGTATTTTCACGGTTGCTGTCGAAGGCCAGGAATTTCAGTTTGGCAAACATGGGTGTTACATTGTCCTTATTGAAATTATAATAGGCATCTCCCGGGTTCCTGTAATTCAGGGCTGGCATATTTACGATAGTATCATTCCGGGAAGCGCGCAGGCTGTAAAAGTCCACTCCTACCACCAGCCGGTTGCGCATGTTACCTATATGGAAATCGCCGATAAAGTTTTGCTGGATATCTGTACCGTAATAAGGATAGGTTTGGGAGGTAACGGCTTGCCGCAGTGTGCTGTCGCTCAACATATTCAACTGGGTAGTGAAACCGTCGGAAGTAGACCGGGTACGGGAAAACACGGTTTGTGATGTCCATTTGTCCGACAACTTATATTTTATCTGGCCAAAAACGTTCATCTGCTGGCTGGTGTAAAACATGGAGTTATTGGCAAAAGAAAGTTTATAGGGCATTCCCAGTTCCTCAACACTGTGTGCCTTTCCTTTGGTGTAAGGGCTCAACCTTGTAGGAGAAGTAGCTTTATAGCCGCTCATTTCCACATCCAGTAAAATAGTGAGCCGGTCGTTTACCTTGTAGGAGAAGCTGGGCGCCAGTAAGTAGTTTTTACTGAAGCCGGCATCCTGGAAGCTGCGTTCACTGTGAATAGCGCCATTGAACCGGAACAACGCTGTTTTTTGTTCATTCACCGGTGTATTAATATCAAGTGTGAGCCGGTTCAGGTCCCAGCTCCCACCGGAGTAGGATGCTTCCCCTTTGAAGCTGTCGAACGGCTTTTTGGTGACCCGGTTAAACAAGCCGCCGAAAGAAGAGAGGGTGCTGCCAAAAAGTGTGGCAGAGGGTCCTTTGATCACTTCTATGCGTTCAAGGTTGGCGGGGTCCACATTGGAGTACACGAAACTACCTACGCCATTACGTACAAGATTAGCGGTAGTGAAGCCCCGGGAAGTGGCGGAACTTCTTCCCTGGTTGTATACAATGGGAATACCTGCTCCGGGGATATTTTTAAACGCACTGTTATAATCCGTTACCAGCTGTTCTTTCATCAGTTCCTTCCCTACTACGCTGTACACCTGTGGGTTTTCCAGGTTCTTTAGCGGCAGTTTGGATACGTCCTCGCTTTCTTTTTTGGCAAAACGGTTTCCGCCGGTGGCTACTACCACTTCTTCGAGGTTTTGGGAAGATGTTTTCAGTTCTATCCGGAGGAGCACACTTTTGCCGTTTACCACGGCAACGTTTCGCCTGATGGTTTCAAACCCCACCATGGATACTTCCAGCTCATAGTTACCATCGGGGATATTTTTAAAGAGAAATTCGCCGCTTTGATTGGTGATCATTCCTTTTGCAATGCCTTTCAGGATAACGGTTACGTTTGTGGCGGGGTGTCCATCTGATGTGGTAATAACGCCCTGAATGGTGTTATTGGCTCCTTCGTCCGGCGTCCCGGCATATATCATTGTAAAAGGGAGCAGGAAAAAAGTAAGAAAAAGGTATGCCCTTGTCATGTTGGTCTTATCATTTACGCCGCAAAGTTGCAGTCAGAAAAGACCAAATTGTGTACTGTATCGGGAAAACGATTTACGAGATCGGGAAATAATTATTTATCCACAGAGGCAACTCTTTTGCAGGCCGGCACTATTTCCGCTGCCAGCGGGAGGTTCCAGCGCATATAAGTAACATTTTGTACCGGGCACATTCCTGGTAAAGATTGGCCAACAGCAGTCTGCGGAAGTTCCTACACATATAAGTAGCCTTTTGTTAGGCGCGTTCCTGGGAAACATAGGCCATCAGCTATCTGCGGAAGTTCCTACACACATAAATAGCCTTCTGTTAGGCGCATTCCTGGGAAACATAGGCCATCAGCTATCTGCGGAGGATCCTACACATATAAGGAACCTTATAAAGCACATTCCTGGAAGCATAGGCCACCAGCAGTTTCCCCGCAAAAGGATGCTTCCTGGTGAACTTCCAAAAAAGTCCACCAGGATGACCATAAAGGCAAATCCACCCCGTTACCCATTGAAGGGATTTGGGTAACAGGCATCTATTTGATTAAAGTAAGGATTACAGGTGGGCAGGCGCAAAGTAACCGCGTAAAATCTTTACGGCAGTACCAATCTGGTTTTTCACTGTTTGAATACTGGTATTCATTTCCTCTGCTATTTCTTTATGGCTCTTCTGATCGTAATGTCTTAAACGGAAGGCGGTAGAGGATTTAGGCGGCACTTTCTTTTTCAGCGCAATGTTCACCTGGCAGTAGATCTCTTTACTTTCCAGCGGATCATTTGGTAAAAAAGCCTCGTCGGGAATTACACAGGAAAATTTCCTTTCCCGGGTAATTTTGTTGAGACAGCGGTTACGCACACTGGCGTAAAGATAACTTTTCATAATACTGGTACTGTCGCGGTTCTGGTAGTTAGCATCAATTTTCAGGAATAACTTCTTCTGCCAGAAATCCAGAAAAAATTCCTGGAGAACATCCTGTGCTTTGTCTTTGTCTTTCAGCATATCTGCTGCCAGCATCATCAGGATGCGGTTGTACTTTTTGTACACTGTTGTAAAAGCGTCAACGCTACCATTTTTGAGCAGCTCCAGCAGGACGGCATCTTGGTTGTTTTGTTGCATTCTCATTCCTTTTTGAGAAACTGGTTTAGGAAAAATTATTGACGGTCCGGTGTTAGAAAATCAAATTTTCCATGGTTTAACACGGTGGTTGAAAGTGGTTTATTTTGGATTCCCTTTCCCGAAATCCGGATTAAAAGTAACGCTATAAAACATCGGGAGTGGTTAACCCATTGTTAAGCACGAATGTTTTAGAAGTGCGAATATTCAATGCCATGGCGGGTTACAGACAATGTACATATTACAAAAAATCATAAAAATGGAACCAAATGGTTACCTGTAAAAAAGGAACACCGAAACCCTGGGAAGGATTAACCAGTTGCCAGTTGCACCCGGGCCTGTGGCCGTAATTACAAAGAAAGAGGAGAAACAGATGTCCTCGCCATGCCGACCCTATAGCAGTAACCACAAAGAAAAAGATAGAAGCAAAGAGAAACAGATGCTGCACCCGGGCCTGTGGCCGTAATTACAAAGAAAGAGGAAAAACAGATGCCCCCGCTATGCCGACCCTGTGGCAGTAACAACAAAGAAAGAAATAGAAGCAACAAGAGAAACAGATTATACCAGCGGCTGCAGAAAATCGCCATCTACAATCAGGAGTTTTACACCGCCTTTTGAAACAGAACGATGAACACTCAGGTTATCTGACACAACATAACTCATCCCTTCAGATAATTCAAAATTTTCACCGTTCTGTAATT
>NZ_DATMTE010000943.1:0-7486 GCF_035564935.1 Chitinophaga sp.
GTTTAATCCTGAGTCAGACAAACTCCACGCGCCGCCGAAGGCGGCCCACCACTAATAGTTAGGGTTCTGCACAAGCGTCCCTTTGCTTCGGTCGATCTCCTGCTGAGGCATTGGGAAGTAGTAGTTTTTGGGTTTGGTAAATTTGCGCGGCGCCCCGCCCCTGGTGATCACGGCGCCGTTATACGCCAGCTTGGGTTTTTTATACAGTTCCACGATATCTACCAGGTTGGCTTTGTCCCAGCGGAGGAGGTCCTGGTGCCGTTCGTTTTCCCCGCATAATTCCACCCTGCGTTCATGCATCAGGGCAGCCATGCCGGCATTGGTAACGGCAGGTAAGGTGGCTGAAGCGCGCTTGCGGATCGCATTGATTTCTGCATCACCGGCGCCTGGTCCGTTTAAGCGGATTTTGGCTTCTGCTACCAGCAGGTAAATGTCGGCCGCGCGCATCAATGGTGTTTTAAGAGAATAGTCCAGGCCGCCGGAAGGTTTCCAGCTACAGAATTTTTTGTAATGATAGCCGCTCCAGGAAGTAGCTGCTTCATAGGTAGCAATACCGGTGCCGATGTTGATCTGGTCGCCGGGTTGCATGATGCAGATATTTTTGCGGGGATCGCCTGCCTCAAATTCATCCACCAATCCTTTGGTAGGGTAGAAGAAACTCCATCCGTTCCAGTTGCGGGGAGCGTGGTAGGTAATGAAATCGGAGTAACCATTTCCGTCTACTGTTTGAACAGCCAGCAGCATTTCGGAGTTATTACCGGTGGCTACACTGAAATTATCTGCATAATTGGGCGCCAGTTTATAGTTAGCATTGCTAACTACTTTGTTACCATACTCAATGGCTTTGTCGAGCTTAGTCCAGTTCATATACAGTTTGCATAACAGGCCCCATGCAGTGCCTTTGCTTACGCGGCCTTTGTTGGCATCGTCGTAGCTTTCCGGCAGCTGGTCCGCTGCAGCGAGCAGGTCGCTTTCAATTTGGGCGCGCAGCTCATCTGCTGTTACTTTTGGTTTGTTATAGGAAGATTTGAGGACATCGTCTTCCGTAATAATTGGGGCTTCGCCATAAATGAGCAGCAGGCGCCAGTAAGCGAAGGCGCGGAAGAAGTGTGCTTCTCCCATACAGCGGTTCTTAATAGCCGGATCTATGTCTGCAATTTTGGGTACATAGATCAGTACGTTGTTGGAGCGGTTAATGGTTTCATATTTCCATCTCCATCCTACTCTCACGCTATAGGTAGATGCATCGTAGGTGAAATCTTCTATCACCCCGTCATAATCATGATCGCCCCCGCGTACCTGGTCGTCCGAGCAGTTATCAAACACAAATTCATTAAAACCGGTATAATCTTCTTCCAGTAAAATATTATAGATGCCGGTCACTCCATCGATAGCATCGCTTTGGTTACGCCAGTAGTTACCGGTGCTGTACATGCCCTGTGGAGTTACATCCAGTACGCTTTTACAGCCGGTGAAAAGTAGTGCTGCGAGTGCTAATATATATTTGATCCGTTGCATAGTAATTAATTTAAAGTTCCCGTGAATTAAAAGTTGAGGGTAGCGCCAAAAGTAAAGGTGCGTGCCTGTGGGTAGGCGGCTACGTCTACGCCTCTTTGCCTGTTCCCATCGGAGGTACCTTTGCTGCCGTCTGAAGAGCCGCTATAGCCCAGTTGCGGGGTTAACCCGGAGTAGTTGGTGAGCATGAACAGGTTTTGTGCGGCCACATAAACGTGGATATCTGAAATACCGCTGCGACCCCAAACTTTGGATGGGATGGTATAGCCAAGCGCTGCATTTCTCAGGGAGAAGTAATCGCCGCTTTCCACGAAGCGGTCGGAAGCGCGGTTGTTCTGGTTAGCATTACCAAGGGTCATTCTTGGTACGGAGTTGCCGGTACCGGCGCCATGCCAGCGGTTCAATGCATTCGCATAAAGATTGTAGGGATAGTTGGCATCCATTCCCTGCATTTTATCGGCGTTGTAAAGTTTTACACCACCTACACCGGCAAAGGAAAGACTCAGGTCAAAGCCTTTATAGCCGGCGCTGGCCTGTATGCCATATACCACTTTGGGATTGGGGCTGCCGAGGTTTATGCGGTCTTTATCATTTACCACATTATCGCCGTTGGTATCGAGGAAGCGTACATCGCCGGGCTGGATATTGTCTTTGTTCGGATCTTTGCTGATGTTGGGATCATTGTTGATCTCATCCATAGTCTGGTAAATACCGCCTGTTTTCCAGCCATAGAAGGAAGCCAGCGGCTGCCCTACATAGGTGCGGGAAATTTCCTGTCCCTGCCTGCCATAAGGGGTAGAACCGATATAGGAAGAAGCGTCGTATAATTTAGTGACTTCATTTTTAATAAAGGAAGCGTTGGCGCTTACATTGTAATGGAATTTATCATTGCCACCCTGGTAGCCAACTTCTATTTCCCAGCCTTTATTATTTAATTGTCCAAGGTTCCGGTCGGGGATAGCGGAAGTGCCATGCAGGTCCATTTCAGGGGCGGGTACCAGCATATCGTTGGTATTTTTGTTAAACCACGTGATGGTGGCACTGAGTTTATCCTGGAGAAATCCTGCTTCCAGGCTGATGTTGGTCATCTCGGCTTTTTCCCAGGTGATATCCGGGTTGGCGAGCCTGGAGTTCCAGATGCCGGTGTAAGCGGTTTCCCCGAAATTATAGCGGCGGTCTTTGTTGATTTGTGCGAGGTACTGGAACTCCGTAACGTTCTGGTTACCCAGTTGTCCCCAGCCTCCTGTGATCTTCAGGTTGCTGATGGCTTTGATGTTATCTTTGAAGAAGCTTTCATCAGAGATGCGCCAGCCTGCGGAGAAAGCGGGGAAATAACCCCAGCGCTGATCCGGTGAAAACCTGGAGGAGCCATCTGCACGGAAGGTAACGGTGAGGAGGTATTTGTCTTTAAAACCGTAGAAGCCCCTGATAAACCCGGAGGCAATGGCATTGGCGTTATAGTAGTTGCCGGTAGCATTGTGGATGTCGTTCCCGTTGCTGAGTACCAGCTGGTCTTTTGATTCATCGTTGTATCCCCATCTTTCCGCCTGGTTCCATGAGCCGTTGTAAGTTTGCTGTGAGTAACCACCGGTAACGGTGATGTGATGCACATTGGACAGCACTTTGTTATAGGTGAGGAATATTTCACTCAGCTGGCTGTTGTAGCTTTCATTGCGGGTAAAAAGTTCCGCGTGATCCCGGGCCCTGGTTTGATCCAGCACTTTAGGATTGAAGCTGAACTGGTTTACGAGGCTGCCGTCGAAGCCGTAATTGGCACGGAGTGTAAGGCCGTCCATGATTTCCACTTCGGCATATACGCTGGCCAGCATACGGTAGTTTTTGATCCAGGTGTCGGTAGTTTCAGCGGTGTATACCGGGTTATTGATATCGCCCAGTTCATTGCTGGCTTTAGAGCTGCCCCAACTGCCATCCGGGTTGTGAACGGGGATAGCAGGGTTAAAGCGCAGTGCGCTGAAAATAAGACCGGTTTGTGAAGAATAGGTATCCGGGCCGCTGTTTTGTTTATAGGTAAGCTGCAGGTTTTCGCCCACTTTCACGCGTTTGCCCAGTTTATGTTCTGAGTTAATACGTACAGCGTATCTTTTGAAGTAAGAGTTGGTGATGATGCCGTCTTCATTATAGTAACCTGCACTGAGCATGTAATTGGAAGCGTTGTTGCCGCCGCGCAGGTTCACATCTGCGTTGGTGATATGCCCGGTGCCAAACAATGCGCGTTGCCAGTCGGTGCGCTGGGTGGCGTAGTAAGGATCCTGCCAGATAGCCTCTACAGGTACTCCGTCGTTGGTATAGCGTTCCTGTTTCAATTTTACCAGATCGGGTGCGGTGAGCAGCGATACATAATGTGATACATTGGAAATGCCGCGGTACACATTCACCGATGCTTTCAGCTTTTCGCCGTAATTACCTTTTTTGGTGGTAATGATCACCACGCCGTTGGCGGCACGGGTACCATAGATGGCGGAAGAGGAAGCGTCTTTAAGTATTTCCATAGAAGCGATGTCGTTTGGACTTACATCGGCTAGTCCGCCTGCGGGTACGCCATCGATAATGATCAGCGGGTCGGCATTATTAATGGTACCGGTACCGCGTATACGAATAGAAGGGGTACTGCCGGGGGAGGCGTCTGAGCGTACTATATCCACGCCTGTAACGCGGCCCTGGATGGCTTGTGCGGCGTCTGATACGGGGAGGTTCTTAATATCCGATCCTTTTACGGAGGCGATGGTACCGGTTACATCGCGGCGGCTCTGCACACCGTAACCCACTACCACTACTTCTCCCAGTCCTTTGGTGGTGGCAGCCAGGGATACATTGATAACGGTTTTATCACCGATGGTAATTGTTTGCGGTTCATACCCTATAAACGAGAACAAAACCGATTTAGCACCCGGTGGTAAAGAAAGGGTATAGTTCCCTTTTGTATCAGTACTGGCGCCGCTGGAGGTGCCGGGTACGGTAACGTTTACACCAGGCAGACCGGCACCGTCTGCCGCTCCGGTAACTTTCCCGGTAAGGGTCTTTTGCGCAAAAGCCGTGCTGGTGGCTGCACATAGAAAGACCATCAGAAAGCATAATTTTCCAATTAATGAGTACCTCATAACAAATGAATAAGACGTGAATTTGAATAAACGTGAATGCAACAGATATACGGCCTGTCTTTATTGTTTTGTAGATTAATGTTTTTTGGTTGTGATTAAATAATTTTGCTAAATCGTTATTGCACATCTGCCTGCTGCAGAGATTTTTACATAATTCACCGGGTCCCCCAAAAAGAGATGAAACAAAGTTGGTTTTTCACATGATCAGTATGGCACGTCGTAATGCTTAGTCAGAAAAGGAATTACATATCTACATCACATCGCATCGATTTCTGATAGTAAGGTAACGAATTTTGTAAATGTACGTGTATAGTTTTTTGCCTGGTTATGGTACTGGATTAATTATGTATTAACACTTCGGGCGGGCGTAGGGAATACGCTTATAGCAGTGAGGAGGACCGTTTTTAATAGTCCCCCTGGTTGACATATCATTTAATAAGAAGGATCGGTGGTTGTTATATTTTCCCTGCGGGAGATGGCAGTGCGGTTGCCCCGTTTGTTCCTGTTGGCCAGGTAGTACACAGGTATGCCGGATAAGGTAATGAACAGGCCAGGCCATGTAAATCTCGGTTTATATATAAATAAAAGCCCGCAGAAAGCAATGCCCATCAGGATATACAGTACAGGTAATACAGGGTACCCGAATGCTTTATAGGGTCTGTCTGCATCGGGGCGTTTCTTCCGGAGGATGAAGATGCCTGCAATGGTAAGCATATAAAACGCCACCACCACAAAAGAGATCATATCCAGCAGATCACCGTAACGGCCGCTCAGGCACCACAGGCATGCCACCGTACATTGGATCCATAGCGCAAAGGAAGGTACCGAGGCGCGGTTTAAACTGCCTGCCTTTTTAAAGAAGAGGCCATCCTTTGCCATGGTGTGGTATACACGCGCCCCGGCCAGTATCAGCCCGTTGTTACAGCCAAAAGTGGAGATCATGATCATAACGGCAATAATTACCGTGCCTGTATTTCCCAGTACAGCCTGTGATACGGATACGGCTACACGGTCTTTCGGCGCATGTGCAATTTCTGATAAAGGCAGTACCGCCAGGTAGGTAATATTGGTGAGCAGGTAGATAATGGTTACAATAGCTGTTCCCAGGAAAAGACTCAGCCCGATGTTCCTTTTAGGGTTCTTTATTTCCCCGCCTACAAAGGCCACATTGTGCCAGGAATCGCTGCTGAACACAGATCCCACCATAGCAGCCGCAATAGCGCCGAAGGCAGCGATGGTGGTATAAGAGGAAATACTACCGCCGGTAGTAAGCGGATGCAGTTGCCATGCCTGCTGCCAGTTGGCCTGCCATACGTCCGGCTTCACGGCCACCAACCCGAAAATGATCAGCGCTGCCAGGCTCACCAGCTTGGTAAGCGTAAAGGTGGTTTGAATGGTTTTACCTCCTTCAATTCCACGTGTATTCATATAGGTTAGTAAAACGATCACTCCTATGGAAAGCTGCTGGGCCGCAGTAATATTTAATGTGCCAACTGAAAATAATATATTCTCTTCGCCGAACACGGGGAGCAGGTAGGCGGTAAATTTGGCAAAGGCTACACCTACCGCGGCAATGGTAGCGGTTTGTATCACGGTAAAAAAACTCCAGCCATAAAGGAAGGCTGTCATAGGATTGTATGCTTCCTTGAGGTATACGTATTGTCCTCCTGCCCGAGGAAACATTCCGCTCAGTTCCCCATAGCTCAATGCGGCAGTAAGCGTCATGAAGCCGGTGAGCAGCCATACCAGCAGCAGCCAGCCGGCGCTCCCGGTGTGACGGGTAATATCTGCACTGACAATAAAAATTCCGGAGCCGATCATGCTGCCTGCCACTATCATGGTGGCATCCAGCAGCTTAATGGACGGTTTAAAGGTAGGAGCGTCTGACATAGTAACTTTCGTAGTTTGGTTGATTACAGGTTTATCTTCCCTAAAACTACAGTTACTTTACTGGCAATTCTATTCGCTTTTTGATCAATACTATGCAGATTTTGTTGTAGCCCCATTTTCGAGCTGCTCGTACTCCCGCAGGTAGCTGCGGGGCGATTTGCGGGTAATGCTTTTAAACACCCGGTTAAAATTTGCAATACTGTTAAAGCCGCAGTTATAGGCCACCGTGGCGATACTGTCGTAAGAACCTCCCGCCAGTTTCTTGCAGGCTTCATTGATCCGCACCTCGTTCAGGAACGACACAAATGTAAGCCGTGTATGCTTTTTGAAATACCGGCAAAAAGCCTGCGGCGTCATATGCGCTTCCCGGGCAATATCTTCCAGCTTTATTTCCGCATCATAATGCTGCATGATATAATTGTAGATATACCCGATACGGATACCTTCCTGCTCATTTACAGCAGATAACCTTGATCCCGTGATCAGCGGTTCCAGGTTTTTGATAGTGAGAAAGAAATTGATCAGCTCCACAAATGCCAGGAACTGCGCAATGCCCTGCGACTGGTGTATCTTCAACAACCGGCTGGATATATCCACTACATGCGCCTCGGGGATCTTGAAGCCGTTCTGCGACTGATCAATAAAAGATTTTATCTTTTTAAATTCCGGTAAAGCAAACAAGGGCGACAGCTTGCCTTCAGGGTTGAAGAAAAGCGTGAGGGCCTGCACATTTTTTTTATTCTTGCCGCTAAACGGCAATTCTTCACTCTTTAACACATGCGGCTGGTTACTCCCTATCCAGTATATTTCATTGGACCAGAAAGTATGCATATTATTTTCCACTATCAACGTGCCATGACCATGCTGGATCCAGGTAAGCTGGATCTCTTCATGGCGGTGAAGATGCGGATAGAAAGCCGGCAACCGGTCCTGTTGTGTGATAATGGTTTTATCGTGCGCTA
>NZ_DATMTE010000944.1:0-3548 GCF_035564935.1 Chitinophaga sp.
ACCCACAGGAAACGGTGTTGTTCAAAGTAAACGGTGTATACCTCAAAAGCAATTTTAATGCAAAACAAGGCACTTTGTATCTTACCAACGAAAGAATTGTTTTCGAAGCAAAGCCTATGTTGATGTTCCTCTTATTTGGAGTCATCGGCTGGTTGCTAAGCCGTAAAAAGATCTCCGTGGAATTTCCACTGGCCGATATTACGGATTTCAAAAGAGGTAAACAGGGATTTAATAAAAAAATAGCTGAATTTGACCTGATAGACAGCCGCAAGATCCGTATCGGTGTTACCGGTAAATGGGAAGTTTTTGATGCCGCTTACCAGAAGGCGATGCTGGATGTACAGCCCTTATTCAGCGTAAACTAATTCCTCAGAGTTTAGACCCGCAGTATTTGCAGAAGTCCGCATTTGCATCGTGTCCTTCACGCATGCAATGCGGACAAACCCTGCGATCCACGTCCTCCCGGTTACGGATCCTGCTCATTTCCACCGTTACTATCCCCGTAGGCACTGCAATAATTGCATATCCCATAATCATGATAAGCGCTGAAAATGTTTGCCCCAGCGGTGTTACAGGCGCTATATCGCCGTAGCCGACAGTGGTGAGCGTTACTACCGCCCAGTATACGCTTACCGGAATGCTGGTAAATCCTGAATTATGTTCAGATTCTATCACATACATGATAGCGCCTAAAACCACCGTTAATAACCCGATAAAAAACAGGAACACGAATATTTTACGCTTGCTTTGCTGCAGGGCGAGCGATAACTGTTTGCTCTCGTTAAGAAACGGAACCAGTTTGAATATCCTGAAAATACGCATGAGCCGCAGTATCCGGATAGTAAGCAGGAAATGCGCACCGCCATAAAACGCTTCCACATAAGTGGGGAGAATGCAAAGCAGGTCTACAAGCCCATAGAAGCTGGTCATGTATGCCTTCGGGCGATAGCTGCACCATACCCGGAAAATATATTCCAGCGTAAAAACCAGGGTGAATACCCACTCCAGTATATGAAACAGGCGGCCGAATTTCTGCTGCAAAGGCGCAACACTTTCCATCATAACAATAGCCACGCTAACCAGGATGGCAGCCAGCAGAATAATGTCGAATGCCCGCCCCGCGGGGCTACTGGCCTCGAAAATAATATTGTGCCATTTCTCCTGGAAGGGGGTAAGTTGCCGCGTAGTATTGTTAGTCATCCTGCTGAATTATGTACTTTAAACAAAACTTGTTAATTTATGTTTGATGAAGGCCGTTTTAAAGCGGTTAATTCAAAGTTTTATTCATCAGGTTGTATAACCCATTAACCACATTATGGCGAAACCAGATATCAGTGCCAGGCTGCGCATGAACATTGCCAGCGCGGTTGTCAGAACACATACAGCGTACCGGCTGAAACTATTGAATGTATTTATGCAGGCCGGACTGGATATTACTCCCGATATGTATTTCATCCTGCGTTACCTCTGGGGGGAACAGGATGGCAGCCGGCAGCAGGAACTGGCTGATAAGACCGGCAAAGATAAAGCCAGTCTGACCAAGCTGCTTGACAATCTCGAAAAAAGAGACCTGGTAAAGCGGACGGCCGACGAAACCGACCGGCGGAGCAAGCGGGTATGGCTCACTGCCAGCGGGAAAAAGCTGAAAAACAAAGTATATCCGTTGGCGTTATCCGTAGTGGAAATGGCGGAGAAGGGTATTTCCCGGAGTGACCTCCGCCATGCTCAGCTGGTATTGGAATATATTTACAATAATATCAAAAGATGATCCCCTGCTTTTCCTATCTTTAACATATGCTTACCGGAATTTTAATCAACTTATTTGAACGTGATCTCAGCAAACTGGAAGAAGAGATCGCTGCCTATGAAACGGCTGCAGGTATCTGGCTCATTCCTCCCGGCATAAAAAATCCGGCGGGAACTCTTTGTCTGCATCTTTGCGGCAACCTGCAACATTACGTGGGCGCCGTACTGGGGAAAACAGGATACATACGCAACAGGGACCTGGAGTTCAGTGCGCGGAATGTTCCCACGGAAGATCTGCTGGTGCTGATCAGCACTACCCGTCGTATAACCCTCACCGTTATAGCAGGGTTGACTGCGGAAGACCTTGAAAAAACCTACCCGGAAAAGGTGTTGGCAGGTACTATGTCTACCGCACATTTCCTGGTACACCTGAGCACACATCTTAATTATCATCTCGGGCAAATAAATTATCACCGCCGATTAACCCAGCCATAGTTAAATGAACGCTTTTCTGAAAAATTTTATCAGGGTATACCAGCAGGTAAAGTGGCTGGTATGGCCGTTTACTTTAATAGTAATAGCGGTACTGATAACGCGGGTGACGGTAAGCAGGCAGGATGCTTACTTCTTCATCAATAAACTGCATACGCCGGCGGGCGACTTCCTGTTCCCATACATTACAGCGCTGGGAAGCGTTTCCGCTGCTGTACTTATATCATTGTTGTTACTTCTTATTGACCGGCGTGCAGGTACCATGATGGCCACCGCTTACCTTTTCACGGCAGCTATCAGTTTCACGCTGAAAGCAGTCATCGGCTTTCCGCGGCCGTACCGTTATTTTGCCAGCCGCTTACAGGAGATCTATTTTGTACCGGGCGTATCCGTACTTGATAATTTCAGAAGCTTCCCTTCGGGGCATAGTGTATGTGCGTTTACTGCGGCCACAGTGTTGTCTTATTATGCAAAAAATAAGTACCTGTCTTTGATATACCTGGCGCTGGCTATGCTGGTAGGATATTCCCGCATGTACATGAGCCAGCATTTCCTTGAAGATGTAACTGCAGGCGCCACTTTAGGCGTTTTCTTCTCCATGGTGTGGTTAAGTATTTTCCGTGGAAAAACGGAGCAGCTGTCAGGACAATAGATCTTTCTTCTTCTCTATTTCGTCTATAAGCGAATCCTGGTGCTGCCGGAGCATTTCATTATATAGTTTTGCGGGAGATGTTGCTGCAGTATCTTTTTCTTTGTGCCATACAGGGGCAGGAGTGTACCGGGCCCACAATATTTCATACCCGATATAGATCTGGTACTTGCCTTCTCTTACATCATCGCTATGGCCCAGCCGGCGTTCTTCCCCGGGAGCGAGGTTTTCAATCAGCCTTGCCTGGTGGGTAGTGCCCATAGCAGTAGTGATCACCTGGTTAATGGCTACTGTCATAAACCGTTTGTCAGACAGGTTCTTTACGCTGCGCAGGTATTTGGATACACTGAATACGCTGTTGGAAACACCTGTTATCCTTACAGCCTGGATAGCATCTTCCCCTGCAATTGGCTTTAATTTCTTCTCTTTAAAAAAACTTACATGAAAACTCTGCATCCTGAAACGGATGTACCACAACATAAAAAAAAGTAAAATGATTACCGGAACATACATAGTTAACAGCTTTTGAGGAAAGAGTTACTGAACATAGTGTCAGTTCATTTAATCTGAGGTTACAGGGTATTTTGATTATCAACTTGATAATGCTAAGATAAAAAGTCTTGCATAGGTAATTGTAAATTCAATGTTAATGAAAGTGTGA
>NZ_DATMTE010000945.1:0-11167 GCF_035564935.1 Chitinophaga sp.
ACGGTAACTACTTTCAGGCGCGCGCCAGCCTTTACGGCATCCCTCAGCTGCCCCCTGCCGCCGCCGCCCATCTGCTGTATGGCTACACGGCAGCTGCTGCGGAAATAAACAGGGTCGGGGATATGATACCGGTAAAAGGCAAACTGTTTCTTTTTGGTATCTGCCACGGGGCATCCCTGGTACATATGCGCAAACACACCCTGTCCCCAGCCCGTTCCTATATAATCTTCTGTGCCGGTTCCCGCCAGTGTAGGATATTGCGTATCATCATCGAGATACATTTTTACTTCTCCCTCCCCAAACCAGGTGTTGCCGTATAGCGTATCTGCTATTACACTCATATTGCTGCCGAGGTAACGGCCTTTCCCTTTAATAACGGGAAGCACTTCAAAGTCATCGCCCAGTTTGGTTTGTTTGTTACTGCTCCAGTAAGCATGAAAATATAGCAGGTCTTTCTGCGGTTTCTTCAACACGGTAAGGTTCACATCATAAAACAGCAGGTGCGATTCCTTTGATTCATTCACCAGCACTATCCTTGCGTGTTTATTAAAGGGCATGGGAATATAGCAGTTGAACGACCGTCCTTCGGGATCGGAGAACAAGGCGCATTGAAAGGAGGTTCTCCGCCCCAGCCCTATGCCAAAGAAATCGCCCAAAGGCACGGATACGGCGGGTTTGGAGGCGCCTTCCCAGTACATATCGATATGAATGGACCGTAGCGCTTCCGGTTTATGCGAAGTAGTAAGCCAGATCCTGTTAATAACACCGGCGCCGCTGTAATCCACCAGGGTTACACTTCCGCCGGCTTTGAGCGTATCGCAGGCATGTCCTTTGGCGCCTTTATTTTCCATGCCGGCCTGCCCTTTGGCGCCGGAGCGGTTCTCGAAGCTGATCCAGCGCGTGTCTGCATCTGCGGGGAGTTTATACAGCTCCTGCGCCGCCAGGCTTAGTGGCAGGAGGATTAACATCATCAAAAATATTTTCATGCCGTTTATTTTATTACCATCCCGGGTTTTGAAGGAGGTTAGGATTCTTGTCTGTTTCAGATTTCAGCATGGGCCACAGGTAATGTTTCTTCTCAAAAACCCGGCGTTCAAAAACCGTTCTTTTAAAGAACGCAGGATCTGTTTTTGATTCCCCTGCATAAATATTCAGTCCATACATATTCCCATTGTCTGTTGTTTCGGA
Organism: Chitinophaga sp.; assembly: GCF_035564935.1. Lineage (GTDB taxonomy): Bacteria > Bacteroidota > Bacteroidia > Chitinophagales > Chitinophagaceae > Chitinophaga. Next base: position 1,189 of record NZ_DATMTE010000945.1, read on the forward strand.
AATTTTCCAGCGATGGCAATCGAAGTAGCGGTGCGACTCAAACGCCAGCTCTATTTGTCTTTCGTGGTGAATACGCTCACGCATGTCATCCTTGCTTAAACCGCCCGGCAGCGCGGGCAGTCCGGAACGGTTCCTGATCAGGTTTACATATTTATACACATCCCCTACCGGGCCCTGTGCTTCATTGAGCGCCTCTGCATAGTTGAGGTATTGTTCTCCCAGCCTGAAAAAGATCCAGGTGCGCAGCGTTTTCTTCTCCTGTGGTTTAAAAACAAAATTCGGGTCAGATAATTTCTTTAGCAGGTAACCGGTTACACTATAGTTACCGCCACCGGCGCGTAACTTTCCATCTGCACCTTTAAACCAGAACTCCAATCCGCCGGTGCGTGTTTTCCATACCGATCCCGAAAAATTGATACTGGCATAGAACCTTGGCTCACGGCCCACATACATATTGCTGGTACCGGCTACATACAGGTTGTCGGGGCCGGGTGTATCTGTAAAGCCCGTTTCCGTATAACCCGATGCAGCGTTGATAACAGGTGTATGATCAGCAGTGTAGCCGGTGATCGGCCGCTGCCCGTTGGCCATTTCATACTGGTCTACAATATCCTGCGTGGGTGCATGTAAGGTAAAGCCGGCAAGACTCAGCGGCTCATTATAAACATCCAGGCCATCGTAAGTACCGTCGTTGTAAGCAAAGAATACTTCCTGGTTATTATTCATGTAGAATATTTCCTGGTAATTTTTTATAGGATTATTCCCGGGAGATGTATACAGCGCGTACCCCGCAGCCTGTGTTTGTTCGATACATGCCTTTGCAGCATCTGCGGCTACCTGCCAGCGGCTGGCATCGAAAGCGGGAAACAGCTGTACGCCTTCGTGGTCTTTTACATTTACATAATCGGGGTTGCCGTTAAATAAAGGGCTTGCCATATACAGCAGCACCCTGGCTTTCAGGGCCAGTGCAGCAGATTTTGCCGGCCTGCCGTATTCTGTTTCGGAAGTAATACGCGCAGGCAGCAATGCAGCTGCCTGGTCGCATTGCGATACGATATAGTCCACACATTTTTGCAGTGGCTGACGACGGATACTTTTGAAATCAGTATCCAGTGATATGCTGCTGTCTGCAATAGGTACAGGTCCGTATAGCCGTACCAGTAAGAAGTGATAGAAAGCCCGCAGGAAGATGGCTTCACCCTTCTGCCGGTCGCGCGCTTCTTTGGTGTAGAACTGGTCCAGCGGTACCTTGTCGATATTTTCAATAAAGATATTTGCTTTACGCAGGCCTGCGTAGTTCCGCGCCCATGGGTTGATCACGGTGGAGTTGGCATCCCATGCACCGGAGGTCATGCTGTTGCAGAACGATGGCGGATAGAATTGCTTCAGCTCATCGGCGGCGCCGTGAAAAGGATTGTCTTTGTTATCTGCCCATACCATTTCATCCGGCAGATGGGAATATACGTTGGTAAGAAAATTATTCGCGTAATCGCGGTTCGAGAATACATCCGCAATGGTCAGGTCATCGTCCGGCGCTTTATCCAGGAAATCTTTTTTACAGGATACTGCTGCCAGGAGAAGGAACAGGAACGCACTATATTTTGTGATCGTTTTCATCCTAATGATTTTAATGCTTTTAAAAATTTACCTGTACACCTGCGTTGACACTGCTTTGCAGCGGGTAAAGGCTTTCCCCGTTGTCTATTTCGGGATTTGCTATTCTGATATCGTCCCACACGGCGAGATTAGTACCGTTTACAAATGCGCGGATGCTGCTGATACCTACTCTTTTTGTGAGTGTTTTCGTAAACGTATACCCTATCTCTGCTGATTTCAGGCGCAGGTAGTTGCCGTTTTTCATATAAAGAGTGCTGGTTACGTAGTTGTTGGTGTTATTGATATCAATTACTGTTGGATACTTGGCGTTGGTATTATCGGCACCTGGTATCCAGCGATTATCGTATACTTCGCGCATTACGTTGTAATTGCCTACACCGCCTGAAAATGCGTAAGAGCTGCGGCCGCTGAGCAGGTAGCTCGTTTTGGCGGCGCCTGTAAAGAAGATGCTCATATCTATTCCTTTCCAGGCTACTGTACCCCCAAAGCCATACATGATTTCGGGGTTACGTGCGTAGCCGAAATAGGTTCTGTCGTCTGGCGTTATTTTACCGTCGCCGTTCAGGTCGCGGTACTTGATATCACCGGGGCGCGTTACCGATTGCAGGGTTGTTTGCGACGGACTTTTGTCGATGTCTGCCTGGTCTTTGAACAGGCCAATGGCTTCATAACCGAAGGGCCGGTCGATGCTTTGCCCCCGGCTGTTCTGGTAAGCCAGCGGCCTTACAGGAGAATCATCTTCCACTATTTCATTGTGGGCATAGGTGAAGTTGCCCTGTATGGAATAATAGAAGCCTGATTTTGTCCTGTTCTTGATTTCGATGTTTCCATCTACACCCTGGTTGTTCACTATTCCCAGGTTAGCATAGGGAATGATCCCTGCGGGGTAACCTGCTGATATGGGTATTTGTTGCCGTGCAATGAGGATGCCGTTCCTGCGTTCCTTGAAGGCATCTACGGTGAGTGTGATCTTGCCATTGAGCAGTTCCATATCTACCCCGATATTTCCTTTGGTAGCTACTTCCCAGGTAACATTCTGGTTGCCGATGCGGCTTTCCATGAAAGCGCCGGTCTGGTAGGTTTGGTTGGCGCCGAACATATAGTAGGGGTCCATCCAGGCATGGGCGGGGGCTTTGTCGATGGTTGTCTGGAACAGGAACCTGGCGCCGCCTATCTGGTCGTTGCCCACCTGTCCGTAAGAACCTCTTATTTTCAGGAAACTGATAATGTTTTTATTCCAGAAGTTTTCGTTAGACACCAGCCATCCTGCAGCAGCAGAAGGGAAAAACCCATAGCGTTTTCCTTTAGGAAAATTTTCCGAACCATTGTATCCCACGTTAAATTCCACGAGGTATTTTGAGCTGTAGTCGTAGGTAACACGACCGGCCAGTCCCTGCCGCCTGAAGGGAATATTGCCAATGGAATTTCCGGCCATCAGGTCTACATACTCCCGGCGGTTACCCAGTATCAGGCCGCCTACGCGGTGATCGCCAAAGGAGCGGTCGTAGTTGGCGGATACTTCCAGGTAAGCCGCACGGTTGGCGCCGGAGTTGGTGTAATATCCCAGCGCCTGTTCCGTTTTAATGAGCTGGTATTGATCCACCCCATTGGCATCGGGGCCGAGGTATTGATAAGAGGCCGGGCTTTTTACACGTACAGTGGTCATAGCGCCGTAGTAATCGTAGGCAAAGAGTCCTCTCAGTTTCAGTCCTTTTGTTACCAGCGAGGATAAGTCCCAGGTAGCGCCCAGGGAGCTTTGTATGGTATTACGGAACCGCTTCTGGTACCCTGTTTGTGTACTTTTTGTAAATGGATTTTCATTCAGGAAGGTACCTAAGCCGGGAATAGATCCGTTGGGATTTTTCACCGGGTAAGCGTTGTTGGGTGTCCATCTCAGTGCGTCAAACAATTCAGAGGCGCCGCCTTGTAAGCCAGGCGCGTTGCCGTTTTCGATGATACCACCAAGACTAAGATCCATCGTCAGGTTTTTGGAGAGATTGGCATCTACGTTTGATCTGAAGTTGTACCGTTTTAAGCTGGTGTTGGTTTTATAGGGAACGGATTTATCTTCTTTATAAAGTCCATCTACAAACGTATAACCAACGTTGGTATAATAACGGAATGTTTGGTTACCGCCCCTTACGCTGAGGTTATTGATAGTTTGAATGGTATGTTTTTTCAGCACCACGTCTATCCAGTCTACATCAGGATACAGGTAAGGGTCTGAATGGTCTTTGTATTTCTGTACCTGCTCATCCGTATAAAAGGGAGGCTTACCAATATTCTTCATGGCTTCATTCGCCAGGATAGCATACTCATAGCTGTTGATATATTTGGGGAAACGCATACCGGTAAGGCGGGCGGTTTCCGTACGGAAGGATACTATGGGTCTTCCCTCCGCTCCTCTTTTTGTATTGATGAGGATTACACCGTTGGCGCCGCGGATACCATAAACAGCGGTAGCCGACGCATCTTTCAATACGGAGAAGGTTTCTATTTCCTGCACGTTCAGGTTGTTCATATCGCGCTCAATGCCATCTACCAGGATGAGGGGCGATTTGTTGCCGGTGAAAGTACCGAGGCCGCGGATAAACACACTGGCCGCGTCGAAACCGGGTTCTGCAGAGTTTTGCCGCGTGATGATACCTGGCAGCCGCCCGCCAATGGCATTAGACAGGGACGCCGTGGACGATTGCTGCAGTTCACTCACCTTTACGGTAGATACGGCGCCGGTAACAGATACTTTCTTCTGTGTACCGAAGCCTACAATCACCACATCATTGAGCTTCTGGTTTTCGAGGTCGGGCAGCAGTTTTACGAGAATGGTTTTCCGGGTGCCGGGGTGGATGATCTGTGTTTTGTAACCGATGAAGGTAACAGACAGGGAATCATTTTCGTTGCCGATTTCTACCAGGAATTTCCCGTACACATCGGTAACTACGCCTTTAGAGGTTCCCAGTACTTTGATGGTAGCGCCCGGCAAGGCTTCGTCTTTTTCGCTGATCACTTTACCGGACAGTACCCAACTATAAGCGGCTGTTGGCGTGGTTGTTTTCTCTTCCGTCTTTTTTCTTTTTACGATAATGGTTCTGTCCAGCACTTCGTAGGTAAAAGGCTGACCGGCGAAGCACGCATCCAACGCCTTATCCACAGGAGATTTGGTTACTTCTACGTTAATGCGTTTGGCTTCGTTGAGATAGCGGGCGTCGTAAAAAAAGGTATAACCGCTTTGTTTGCTGATCTGCTGTAACACCTTTTTCAGCGGCGCGTTTTTCTCTGAAAGTGTGACCTCCTGCGACCAGGCCGTTGCACTGACCTGCAGGCAGATACCTGTTAAGAGTAGAGCAGTTAGTTTCATAACCAGGAGTACTTTGGAATGGTTGATAAAGCAATTCCATGGCACCGGTTTGGATAGGCGCAGATGGTCCTTGCGATGAATGATAAAATTCATACATTTGCGATGTTAAGGTTGAAGGATTTTATTGATACGAAGTCCCCATTAGCCTGACAGTAACCGGCAGCGTTCCCGCGCTTCCGGTTTTTTGTCTTTATTGCTTTTCTTATTTTGTCATGTAGATGTTCCTGTCGTTTATTTTATAGTGGATATTACTGGTGAGTTCCATCATCTTTAATACTTTCGAAAGACTCACATTCCTCGATATTTCTCCATTGAAATGGTAGTCTTCCATACCGGTATAATCGATATTTACGTTATACCAGCGTTCCAGCTGGCTTACAACGGTTTTCATATTGGTGTCGTCAAAAATAAATTTGCCGTTTCTCCATGCCAGCACTTCCTCCATATTCACCTCGGCGGCAAGCCGGATATCGCCCGTGTTCCTGCCCACGAGCGATTGCTGACCCGGCTGCAACACTTTGGTGTGTTTGCCTGCAGCGATGCGGATGCTGCCTTGTATTAATGTGGTAGCGATATTTTCTTCTTTCGGATACGACTGGATGTTGAAAGCGGTTCCCAGCACCTCCACCGAATGTTTACCGGAAACAACGATGAAAGGAGCTTTGGCATTTTTTACTATTTCGAGATAGGCTTCCCCGTTAATTTCCACTTTGCGGAAATTTCCGGTAAATGCGGCGGGAAAGCGGATAGATGACGCCGCATTAAGCCATACGTGTGATCCATCGGGCAGTATTACTTCGTATTCGCCGCCGTTGGGAGTGGCGATGGTGTTGTAGGTGATTTCTGTTGCGGTAGCTGCAGAAGCATCATATACCAACTGACCATTAGCGGATTTTTTTATCACCGTTTTACCCTGGTTGGCGATAACGCCGTTTTGCGCATCATCCAGTACAATGGTACTCCCATTTCCCAGTTGCAGGGTGGCTTTGCGACTGCCCGGTTCCACATCTGTGGTGTGGACTGCCGCCAGCGGCGGCTTCCTTTCTTTTACCAGCCGCAGCGCCCAGGCGCCGGCAATAGCCAGTACAAGTACAGCTGCTGCCCAACGCCATGTTCTCCACTTACTCATATATATATTTGCCGGTCCGGGTTTAATACCGGTGGCCAGGTACACTCTTTCAACAGATGCCTGCAGGCTTTCCTGATCCGCCTCGCTGCGCGTGATAGCTTCCAGTTGTTCACTGGAAAGCTCCCGGAATAACTGCCGGTTTTGTTCACTGGCCGCCAGCCAGGTGTTCAGCGTTTCCTGTTCTGTTTCATCCAGCTCACCCGATCGTTGCCGGTAAATGAGTTGCGCTATCCGCAATAGCTGTTGTACATCTTTTTCTTCCATAGAAAATAATAGTATGCAGCCATGATCCCTGTGACCACACATTACAGGGTCACGGACTGCATTGCTTAACGAAAAAAATTATTGACGTTATATAGTGGATACACTGCCCGGATCATTTCGGGTGAGTGGAGGAGAAAAAATTTTTTTAAGGGAGCTATTTTCCGGCGACTATTCCTTGTGAAGCGCCGCCAGTATTATTAAAGCAAAAGGCAGGATATCTTTGCCATGGAGTTTTCCTTTTACCAGTTCCAGTGCGCGGAACTTCTGGGATTTCACCGTGTTAACAGACACTTTTAATTCTTCCGCAATTTTGCGGTTGGGTAATCCTTCCAGGAAGCCGAGCTGGAATACCCGTTTCATCTTTTCAGGTAAACTGTTCACTGCTCTTAATATTTCCGCTTTCACTTCCGCGCGGATAATTTCGTTGGCGATGAAATCCGCTTCGCCGGCCATACTGGCGGCATAGGCATGATGACGGTATTGCAGGTTTTTCTCTTTTCTCAATTCATTGATACAGGCATTTTTTGCTGCAATGAACAGGAATGCCTTTATAGACTGAAAGGAACCTACTTTTTCGTGATCGTTCCATAACTTAATGAATGTTTCCTCCGCTACATCTTCCGCCACGGCATTGTTCACCACGATCCTCCTGGCGAAATTAGTGATCACCGCAAAATACCGGTTCATTATATAACGGAATGCTGTTTCATCGCCCTGTTGCAGACGGATCGCATAATATTCTTCGTTGATGATTTCAGTTGTTTTCATTAAATGACCTCACTTCTTTAAAAACCACCTGGTGGAGAACGGGAATACAGTGAGGTCAAATTATGATATCATCTGCTAAAAAAATTCAACGTGATTAGCAAATTTTGATACTATATTGGCATCGGCCTGTTTTATGGCTGAGAACGGAAAATGAGCTGTAGCAAACCAGCCACAAATCGTTTCATGGTTTCATCTTATCAAGGATCTCCTGCCATATCAGCCGTGCAATCTGCTCCTGCTCCACGGTGCGCAGCCGCTCCTTTACAGTCACCTTTCCATCTTCATTAAATTGCAGGCTGGCAGGCATAAAATCAAGTGTTTCGCTCTGTTCCGCATCCGTGGATACCCGGTAGGTGGTTTTCTCGTTCTCATAATCCACATCAATGTGAAAACGGTAAGGCTTGTTGTCGATATAAACGGTGATATCTGTAGTTTCCATATGCATTATTTTATGGTTCATTGATCACAAAAGATACACCAGCTTAACAGGCTGGTTAGGAAATCCGGGAATAATGTCATTTATTTACAACCCGCCGCCACAGTGAAGGCAGGCGATCATTTACCTGTAATTGTAATTAATGAACGTGAACAAACTGAACCCGGACCTGCTAAAGACCAAACAACATTTTGAAATATTAGACGGATTAAGAGGCATAGCCGCCCTTACAGTAGTTGTTTTTCATTTTATGGAAATAGTGTATACCGACTACAGTAAAAACTTTGTGGGGCACGGCTTCCTGGCGGTAGATTTCTTTTTCTGCCTCTCGGGGTTCGTGATAGGATACGCTTATGATAGCCGTATCGGGAAAATGGGCGTGATGCAATTCTTTAAGTCGAGGCTCATCAGGTTACATCCCCTCGTGATTTCCGGGTCTGTGCTGGGTCTGCTGGCACTTCTCTTCGACCCCTTCGGCGGCCAGCCTGAATTATACGGAACCGGTAAAATATTGTTGCTGTTCCTGGCCTCCGCGTTCCTCATTCCATGGCCGGTAATGGCCGACAGGGCGTTTAACCAGTTTGGCCTGAATGCGCCCGCCTGGTCACTGTTCTGGGAATATGCGGCCAACATTGTATATGCTTTTATTCTCTGTAAAATCAGCCGGCGATACCTGGTGATACTTGCCCTGCTGGCAGCTGCTGCTCTTTCCATAGTGGCGTATAAGGCCGGTAACCTGATGGGTGGCTGGGGAAAAGGCAATTTCTGGGATGGCGGTGCGCGTATCTTCTATTCTTTCCTGGCCGGCCTCCTGGTATTCCGTTTTAACGCGATCATTAAAAACCGTTTGGGTTTTGCCGGGTTATCGGTGTTATTGCTACTGGCGCTTGTAATGCCCTATTTTCAATGGAACTGGCTGGTGGAACTGTTAGTGGTATTATTTTATTTTCCCCTGTTGATAGCACTCGGCGCAGGCGCCACGCTCTCTACCGGGTTTAAAAAACTGTGTGTTTTTTCCGGTAAGATATCTTACCCGCTCTACATGACACATTATGCAGCCATGTGGATGTTCGGGAACTATTATGCCACCCACAAGCCGGGAACAGCGCAGCTCGTGATAATTATCACCGGCGGTACCATTCTTTTAGTGGGCTTTTCCTACCTGGTAATGGTGGCTTATGATATGCCGGTGCGGAAATATCTTACGGCGCGAAGGCGTAAATAGTGTTCACAAATTCCCGGATATCCGCGGCAAACAGTGCCGGCTGCTCCATGGCTGCAAAATGGCCGCCGGCCGGCATCTCTTTCCAGTAACGCACATTGTATCCCCGTTCAACGTATTTCCGCGCAGGAAAGCTTTGCGGATAAGGATAATGCGCTATGCCAACAGGTACGTTTATGAAATCATGTTCTCCAAAGTCCAGGGGTTCTTTCTGCACTTCACTGTACAAATGCATGGAAGCGTGAATTGTTTCTGTGATCCAGTACAGGGTCACATCCGACAGCAGTTCATCTTTCCTAAACAGTTGATCCAGCGTCATACCAGGGTCTGAAAAGCTCCGGAAAATCTGTAGGATCCATGCACATAGCCCCACAGGAGAATCATTCAGTACATAGGAAAGCGTGAGCGGCTTTGTGGTTTGTACCTGTGCATAAGCGCCTTCCCGCTGGAAGAAACGATACGTTTGCTGTTGCGCATCTGTTTCCTCTTTTGTGAGCTTTTCACCGGGTGGTATAAAAGGCTTATAATTAAAAGGAATGTAGTTCATATGCAGCCCCATCAGTTTTTCCGGGTATTGCATAGCCATCCGGGTGGAAATAATGGCGCCAAAATCGCCGCCCTGGGCAATGAATTGATGATAGCCCAGCTGGTCCATCAGCTTTACCCAAAGCTGCGCCATCAGCGATGTATTTACTCCTTCTTCCACCGGTTTACCTGAGAAGCCAAAACCCAATAGCGAAGGCACTACCACATCAAAGGGCGTTGTTGCGTTCCCTGTTAACTCAGGCAACGCTTTCAGCATTTCCAGGAAAGAACCGGGCCATCCATGGGAAATAATAAGCGGAATGGCATTGGGGTGTTTACTTTTTATGTGCAGGAAATGTATTTTATAACCATCTATTTCTGCTATAAAATTAGGCCAGGCATTAATGGCTGTTTCTGTTTTCCGCCAATCGAAATCTGCGATCCAGTAAGTGGCGAGTTCTTTCATGAAGGAAAGGTTCATCCCGTGTTCGTTACTTATGGCTTCCGGCCACCTGGTAGCGAGGATACGGGCTTTCAGATCGTCCAGTACCGGCTGGGCTACGTTTACCTGGAATGGTTGTATCATTTGGAGGCGTTTTGTACCGGGATGGTACAAAAAGAAAGCCGGGATGGGGAGGGGTTTTAAATTACCACTTTAAT
>NZ_DATMTE010000946.1:0-2999 GCF_035564935.1 Chitinophaga sp.
TTATGGGGTCATCTGTTGCGGCGTCGGTAACAGGCCGGGGAGACCGGTCCGCCGCCCGGGCAGACACTATCCGTGGAAAAGTGCTGGATGAAAAAGGTACCCCGCTGCCCGGTGTAGTAGTGCAGGTAAAAGGCACTAAGAAAGGAACACAAACAAATGAACTGGGAATTTTTACTCTCGCCGTTAACAGCCGGGCAGGACAGGTACTTGCGTTTTCCTATATCGGTTATCAGAAGCAGGAAGTTGCAGCAGGCAGGGAAGCCGGTTTAACCATCACGATGAAACCTCTGACAGGTAATCTTGATGAAGTGGTGGTGATCGGTTATGGCACGGTGACCAGGAAAGATCTCACCGGTGCCGTATCGTCTGTAAGCGCCGATGATCTGAAAGATATTCCCGTGAATTCTGCGGCGGACGCACTGGCAGGACGACTGGCGGGTGTGGAGGTTACCTCTTCGGAAGGAGCGCCCGGCGCCCCAACAGATATTATTATCCGTGGTGGCGGTTCTATTACACAAAATAATTCCCCGTTGTATGTAATAGATGGTATCCAGGTAGAAAGTGGCCTGGACGGTATCTCCCCGCAGGATATCAAGTCAATAGATGTACTCAAAGATGCATCCGCAACGGCCATTTATGGCGCCAGGGGCGCCAATGGTGTAGTGATTGTAACCACTAAAGGAGGTCGTGCTATGAAAACTACGGTGAGTTACAACGGCCTGATGGGATTGAACAAACTTGCCAACAGCCTGGATGTGATGAATCCTTACGATTTTGTGGTATACCAGTATGAGAGAAGCCGGGGAAATGAGGCAGATGAGTTAAGCTTCGCCAACAATTATGGTACAACCTGGGATACACTTGCCGCATACCACAATAACCCGGACATCAACTGGCAGAAGGAGATGTTTGGAAGGGATGCACTGATGCAAACCCATAACGTAGCCATTACAGGTGGTAATGCAGCTACAAAATTTAATATCAGCCTGACGAAAAATATACAGCAGGGCATTATGCTCAATTCGGATTTCGACAGGAACATTGTTAACATCAAAGTAGATCATACCGCCAATGATAAACTTAGTGTTGGCTTTACTTTAAGAGGGTCTGACCAGGCCATTATGGGAAGCGGCACCAGTTCCGGGGGCTTTACACAAAGTTCCAGGTTGCGCCAAACCATAAGGTATAAGCCGCTTTTGACTAATCCGGCACTTGGCATTGACGATTTTGACCAGGCCTATTATAATGAAACCAATGCGCTTGGAAATGGTGTATTCCTGATTAATCCCCTGGCATTAAATAAAGCGGAATACCGGAAAACAGCCGTTACTGCTTTTAATATAGGTGGTTATCTCAATTACAAATTCACGCCATATCTCTCGTTCAGAACCACCGCAGGTTTTGATTACAGCACCGCAAGGGCCGATGCTTTCGACGATATAAATACACCCGGCGCCATCGGCAGCGGATTGGGGCTTCCTATGGTAGGCGTGATCAACACCGATAAACAGGTTATCAATGTATCCAATGTACTGAGCTTCTCCAATGCATCCTTTAAGAAAACAGGCTTCAACAAAAACAATGCAATTAATTTCCTGTTAGGACAGGAGATTTACCAGTTGGACACCAAACAGGTAAATAACAAGTTACGCCAGTTTCCGGTGGGCATCACCGCTGATAAGGCCCTGGGACAGCTGAACCTGGGTACTGTTATGCCAGGGTTTCCTACCTCGCAGGATGTGACCAGCCGTATATCTTCCTTCTTCTCCAGGATCAATTATACCTACAGGGATAAATACCTTGCTTCATTTACAGTGAGGGCAGACGGCTCCACAAAATTTGCCGGCAACAACCGCTGGGGATATTTCCCTTCCGGGTCAGTAGCCTGGCGTTTGTCGCAGGAAGATTTTATGAAGCGTTTCAACTTTATTTCTGATATGAAGCTGCGAATGAGTTATGGAGAGTCCGGCAACAACCGTATTGGTGATTTCCTGTACCTGCAATCGTTCCTAAGCACCAGTTATCCCTATGGCCTGGGTGAAGTGCTGGTGCCTGGTTATGTGGTTACGCAATTGGCTAATCCTAACCTCAAATGGGAACGGACCATATCAAAGAATGTGGGACTGGACCTGAGCTTGTTCCGCAACCGGGTGCAAATAACGGTAGATGCTTATCAGAATGATGTGAAAGACCTGCTGATCAATGTGCCGATACCTGGGAATTCAGGGTATTCCGTACAACTGCAGAATGTGGGAACTACCCGCAACCGCGGTATAGAATTCCAGGTGGCTGCCGGGATCATCAATAAAAAAGACTTTACATGGAAGAGCAGTTTCAACCTGTCTTTCAACAGGAATACGATCCAGGCATTATCTACCTACCAGCCTTATTATTATCAGAACTCCGGGTGGGGTATATCAGGACAGCTGGCGGATTATATCGTAAAAGTAGGGCAACCGGTAGGAGCCATGTATGGCTTTGTAACAGACGGATATTATAAACTGGATGACTTTGATTATGATGCCTCTACCCGTATTTACACGCTGAAAAAGGGAGTGCCTACCAATATTAACGTGGCAGGCGTACCACAGCCAGGGTCTATTAAATTCAGGGATCTTGATGGTGATGGCGTTGTGGATGCTAATCACGACAGGACTATTATCGGGAATGCCAATCCTAAATTTACAGGAGGGCTTAACCAGCAATTCAGGTACAAGCAATTCGACATGAGCGTGTTCGTAAATTTTGTGTATGGCAACAACATCATGAATGCCAACAAGATTGAATTTACGAATGGTTACTTAAGGAATAACAATATGTTATCTGTCATGAATAACCGCTGGCGTACGATAGACGGGCAGGGTAACGTCATCCAGTCTACCGTGGCGGTAAACGGCACGCAGGTAGCTACCGGTGAAGCGCCTGAAGTACTGGCGGCGGTAAATAAGAACGCCAGCATCTGGATGCCCATGGAAGGCGCCGGTGCTTATACCCTGCAT
>NZ_DATMTE010000947.1:0-6205 GCF_035564935.1 Chitinophaga sp.
GGCTCCCTTCCTGGAAAATGGTTTCATTTTTCTTGAAAAAAAGATGCTGCCTGTGATCTGATACTGCTGCAATCCATTCTGGAATACTGTACTGGCATAAAAAACACGTGTTTAAATCGCAGTTCCCGGCTTTTTTCATGATTGCAATACTAGTGTTTTTTTGGGTTTTTTGAAGAAAAAATAGGTTTTAATATGATTTAGATCATATTTTTGCAGTTGAAAAGAAGAAATTATTGTCATTTTATATAGTATGAATCATAAAAAAGAGCAAAAATTTGCCGGAAACATGTCGCGGAGAGTATTTTATCTTAGTCTCCAGGCATGTATCAACGCGCTGGCTATCGGCGTAGTGGCAAAAGTACTGGTGTTGCTTATCAGTCTCATTACCAACCTCTCGTTTCACGGTAAATTTTCATTTGAAGAAGCAGGGCCCGCAGGAAATCAACTGGGTCTCCTGGTAATTGCAGTTCCTATCATCGGTAGCCTCCTGGTAGGCGTGATGGCCCGTTTCGGCAGCAAAGCGATCCGTGGGCATGGTATCCCTGAAGCCATGGAAAACATTATTGATAATGAAAGCAAAATTCCGCCTGTAATAACATTACTGAAACCTATTTCCGCCGCTATTTCTATCGGTACGGGTGGTCCCTTTGGTGCGGAAGGTCCTATTATCGCCACCGGTGGCGCCATTGGCTCTTTTACCGGGCAGGTGATCCATATCTCCTCTTCAGAAAGGAAAGTATTGCTGGCAGCCGGCGCCTGTGCCGGTATGGCGGCTATATTCGGCAGCCCGCTGGCAGCTATCCTGCTGGCTATTGAGCTGCTCTTGTTTGAGTTTTCTCCCCGTTCAGTAATACCGGTAGCCATTGGCTGTATCACCGGCGCGGGTATGCATATCCTGCTGTTCGACAGCAACCCTGTTTTTGCCATGCCGGATATCCCCGCTGTTACTGATATCGCCCTGGTTACTTATGTGCTGATGGGTGTAGTAGTAGGTGTGGTAGCCGCATATGTGTCGAAGTCTGTTTACTTCGTGGAAGACCTGTTCGAGAAACTGCCCATCCACTGGATGTGGTGGCCGGCCCTGGGCGCCGTTGCCGTGGGTGTGATCGGTTATTTTGCCCCGCACACTATGGGCGTTGGTTATGATAATATCAAAACACTGCTTACCGGCACTGCGCCAATGGCCCTGCTGGTATCGCTATGTGTACTTAAATATGCTTCCTGGGTAATTTCCCTCGGCAGCGGTACTTCCGGCGGAACACTGGCGCCGTTGTTCACTATCGGCGGCGCTTTCGGCGCATTGTTGGGAGTAGCGGTGATACAGATATTCCCCGGCAGCGGTATCAATATAGCTACGGCGGCACTCATAGGTATGGCGGCCATGTTTGCCGGCGCTTCCCGCGCACTCCTCACTGCTATTGTATTTTCACTGGAAACCACCGGGCAAACACATGGACTCCTGCCGTTAATAGGCGCCTGTACTGCTGCTTATTTCGTATCATTTTTCCTTATGAAAGGCAGCATCATGACCGAAAAGATCCGCCGCAGAGGCGTGGCCACCCCGGAAGAGTATACACCGGATATGATGCAGCTCATCAATGTGGCAGCCGTAAAGGTGAAGCCTTCTGTAATGCTGCAGGAAAACTTTACCCTGGCACAGGCTTACCAGTTGCTGCAAAGCAATGCCGCCTATAACTACCGCTTCCTGCCGGTAACGGACGCCGACGGACACTTTAAAGGATATATCAGCAGGCAGCTGTTGTCGGACACAGGTACCACACCGCTCCGCGAACACCTGGAACCATCTGCGCCTTATGTGTATCCTGCCGATGATATCAACCTGGTAACAGAACTCTTTAATAGTTACCCGCCGGATATCCTGGCTGTTCTGGATCCGGAAAAGAAATTAAATGGCGTTGTTACCGCCGATGCTGTGCTGAGGATCTATGGAGAACGCCGCATGGCCACTGCAAAATATCACTCTGCTTTTTATGGCAATACCCGCCTGCTACGACTGATGGCGCGCGGAAAACGCCTGCTGGCAAGATCTTAACCTGCTGACATAACGGTTGAAATACGGGTCCGCCCTTTGGGGTGGGCCTTTTTTTATGCCCTGTAAAATATTCCCCTGTGTTGTCCGTCTTCGTATAAAAGCTTCTTAACTTTAATACATGCAGCGGAAATTATCTTCTATCGAAGAAAGAATACAACAGTCGCAGAACTTCCGGAACGGTGCGTTCCAGAACCTCTCTCTTACGCCTATGAAGCCGGAGAATGTTACCTATTTCACCATGCTTCGAAAAATGCTGCGGCGCCCGGCAAATACACGCCCTCCCGGACCTATGCCCACCGTGCATACTGACCTCAGGGCATTATATTCGGAAAAGCCGGTGATTATCTGGTTCGGTCATTCTTCCTATCTTATCCACGTAAAGGGATTTAATATACTGGTAGACCCGGTGTTCAGCGGCAGCGCATCTCCCATGTCCTTTATGGTAAAGGCATTCCCCGGTGCTGATGCATATACGCCTGCAGATATGCCGGAAATAGATCTGATGATCATCACCCACAATCACTATGATCATCTCGATAAAAAAACACTGGCGGAATTAAAACCCCGCACTAAACAAATATATACCGGGTTAGGCGTGGGCCGCGACCTGCAGCACTGCCTGGCAACGGGTAACAATATCACCGAAATGGACTGGTGGGAAACCCGTGAAATAGCCAAAGAAATTGTTCTAACGGCTACGCCTGCACGGCATTTCTCCGGCCGTGGACTTAAAAGAGGTGGTAGCCTCTGGTCTTCTTTTGTACTGGAAATTTTCGGATATAAGATTTTTATCGGGGGAGACTCCGGGTATGATACGCATTTCAAAGCTATTGGCGATAAATTCGGTCCCTTCGATCTCGTGATACTGGAATGTGGACAATACAACGATTACTGGCCTTTCATCCATATGAAACCGGAAGAAACTGTGCAGGCGGCTATTGACCTGCAGGCAAAAGCCCTGCTGCCAGTACACTGGGGCAAGTTTGTACTGGCTATGCACGCCTGGAACGATTCCCCCGAAAGAGCTACTGCGGCCGGCGCACAAAGAGGTTTGCTGGTTACTACGCCCCGTATAGGAGAGCCGGTAACGGTAGGCGCACATTACCCGCAGGAGCACTGGTGGGCAAATGCCTAGATCAGTTGTTCTTCTTCCATATGCCCCTCATTGCCAGGTTATTTTAATATTAAAGCTGCATAAACGGTTCATAATAAGGTATATTTAGTAAACAAAATGGTAGCATCATTGTTTCACTAACATGTCAACAACTCAGATTATGCAGCCACGTATCGCATCTCTCAGCAAACTGGAACAGGACGGAAGAAAAATCTCCCGGTTGCCTTTCTCGATCAGGATCTTACTGGAAAATGTATTGCGGAACCACGACAACTTCGCCATCACTGATGAACACCTGGAAACCCTCGTAAACTGGGACCCCGCGGGAACAGACAAGGAAATACCTTTCAAACCGGCACGCGTGCTGATGCAGGATTTTACCGGTGTAGCCGCTGTGGTAGACATTGCCTCCATCCGCGCAGAAGTAATCCGTAAAGGGAAAGATGGCGCTAAGATCAACCCGGCCATCCCGGTGGATCTTGTGGTGGATCACTCCGTACAGGTTGATTTTTTTGGAACAGACTACTCTTACACAAAAAATGTAGCCTACGAATATGAACGTAACAAAGAACGTTACCAGCTGTTGAAATGGGCGCAACAGGCCTTCGATAATTTTACGGTAGTGCCTCCCGGCATGGGTATCTGCCACCAGGTAAACCTTGAATACCTCGCCAAAGGCGTTATTAACCGCGATGGCTGGCTGTTTCCCGACACGCTGGTGGGTACGGACTCGCATACGCCTATGGTAAATGGCATCGGCGTACTCGGCTGGGGCGTGGGCGGTATAGAGGCGGAAGCAGCCATCTTAGGGCAACCAATTTATTTTAACTGCCCACAGGTGATCGGGCTGCGCCTCACCGGGCAGCTCACTGAAGGTGTTACGGCTACGGATATGGTACTTGCCATCACGCAGCTGCTGCGTAAATACGGCGTGGTGGATAAATTTGTGGAAGTGTTTGGCGATGGACTGGATTTTCTTTCCGTACCGGATCGCGCTACTATTTCTAATATGTCGCCCGAGTTTGGCTGCACAGTTACCTATTTCCCGATAGACGCACAAACGTTGCAATACATGCACCGCACCAACCGCTCCAAGGCAGATATTGCACAGGTGGAAAACTATTGCAAAGAAAATATGCTCTGGCGGCATGGCAGCGAACAAATCACTTATACAGACATTCTTGAACTGGACCTGTCGCAGATACAATCTGCCGTGGCAGGCCCTAAACGGCCACAGGACCGCATCCTGGTGCGCGATCTGCACAATGAATTTGAAACCCTGCTTGGCAAAGAATTTAAACGCATGTATACGCCTGAAGGAAAACGCCGTGATACCGCATGGCTGTCGGAAGGTGGTTCAGGAACTTCCTTCACCTACGAAATACAAAAACAGGTGGAAGAAGTAGCCGTGGAACTGGATTATCTTAAATCCGTTCGTATTAAACTGAAAAATGAAGAGTATGTGCTGAGCGACGGCGCTATCACCATTGCCGCTATCACCAGCTGTACCAACACTTCCAATCCCAGCGTAATGATAGGCGCCGGGCTGGTAGCGAAGAAAGCCATCAGCCGCGGGTTATATGTGAAGCCCTGGGTGAAAACCAGTCTCGCGCCCGGCTCAAGGGTAGTAACGGAATATCTCAAACGCTCCGGTTTACTTTCTGAACTGGAAGCGCTCCGGTTTCATATTGTGGGGTACGGTTGTACTTCGTGTATCGGTAACAGTGGTCCGCTGCCGCTGGCCATTGCCGAAGCGGTAGACAAAGGCAACCTGGTAGTGGCATCTGTATTGTCCGGCAACCGTAACTTCGAAGCAAGAGTGCATCCGCAGGTAAAAATGAATTTCCTTGCCTCGCCATTGCTGGTGGTGGCCTACGCCATTGCAGGCCGCATTGATGTGGATATGCTCACCGCGCCGCTGGGCTATGATCCCAACGGCGAACCGGTATATCTCCGCGATATATGGCCCACACAACAGGAAATCAATGACGCGGTAGCTGCTGCCGTAAAGCAGGAAGACTTTGAAAATATCTACAAAGTGATATTTGACGGCGACGACCAGTGGCGTGGTTTACTGGCGCCCTCCGGAAATAATTATCACTGGAGCAACGACTCCACTTACATCCGCGAAGCGCCGTTCTTTAAAGGGTTGTCTGAATTTCCACCTCCGGTGGAAGATGTAAAAGATGCCCGCGTTTTACTGAAACTGGGCGATTCTGTGACTACCGATCATATTTCACCGGCAGGATCATTCAAACCGGATACCCCCGCCGGCAAATACCTGCTGGATCATGGTATTGATCCGCGGCTGTTCAACTCCTATGGCTCCCGCAGGGGAAACCATGAAGTAATGATCCGCGGCACCTTTGCCAATGTGCGTATTAAAAATGAGTTGTCGCCAAAGGAAGGCGGTTTTACCACCATTATTCCATCCGGTATGGTGCTGCCCATTTACGATGCGGCACAGCAATACGCCGCTAAAAAGGTACCGCTTATTATATTAGCCGGGAAAGAGTACGGCAGCGGTTCTTCGCGCGACTGGGCCGCGAAGGGCACCAACCTGCTTGGTGTAAAAGCAGTGATCGCGGAAAGTTATGAACGTATTCACCGCAGCAACCTGGTAGGTATGGGCGTACTTCCATTGCAGTATATGGAAGGTGAAAATGCCGCCACGCTAAATCTCACCGGAACAGAATCATATACCATCAGCGGTATCTCAAATGGTCTTGTTCCCAATGAGGTACTAACGGTAACGGCTATCCCGGCAGAAGGAGCGCCTATTACTTTTAAGGTAAAATCAAAACTAAATTCTTTGATAGAGATTGAGTACTACCGGCATGGTGGCATCCTGCAATATGTGCTGCGGGCGTTCCTTGAAAAAGCGTAGGGATCGCCTTCGGCGACGTTAAATTGTCTTTTGCAGGATTAAACTGATTAATCATGATTATCAGGATTTGACTATGTTATGATTCTATGATGAATAATGATAAAATAATTAAGGGAGATAAGAGCGAATATATCCGCTTCTATCTCCCTTA
>NZ_DATMTE010000948.1:0-11751 GCF_035564935.1 Chitinophaga sp.
TACAAAACCATTGGAGGCATTGAAAAATGCCGGTGCTACAGTAGATATTATTTCCCCGGAAGAGAAAACTGTGCGGGCCTGGGCGGAAAAAGACTGGGGAAAGGACTACCAGGTAGACAAGAATATAAAAGAGGTGGTTGCCTCCTCTTATGATGCGCTGGTATTGCCGGGTGGCGTGATGAACCCGGATCATTTGCGCACAAATGATCACGTAATTGCTTTTGTTACCGGGTTCTTCGATGAAAGTAAACCCATTGCAGCTATTTGTCATGGTCCGTGGACACTGATTGAAACCGGTGAATTGGACGGACGGAAAGTAACTTCTTACCCCTCGTTAAAAACGGATCTCGAAAACGCAGGAGCTTTGTGGTCCGATGAAGAAGTGGTGACTGATAAAGGATTGGTTACCAGCCGGACACCTAAGGATTTGCCGGCATTTTGCAAAAAAATGATCGAAGAAATTGTGGAGGGCCCCCATGATCAGCGGGGCGATGCGGCCCATAAAGGAGGCGTGCATCAATTAGGATGATTATCATGTACAGGAGTGGGGCATCTCACTCCTGTTTATTTTTCCCTTTTCTTCTTTTTGTATTTCACTTCTACATTGGCAACGCCGGTATTGAGCATGCCTATCCTGGAAGCAGCTTTGTGCGACAGGTCAATGATCCGCCCAGGTACAAAGGGCCCCCTGTCGTTGATGCGGACTTTCACGCTTTTTCCATTCGCAATATTGATAACGGTAACACGGGTGCCAAAGGGAAGCGTTTTGTGTGCGGCTGTGAGTTCGCGCTGGCGGAAGGTTTCACCGCTTGCCGTTCGTTTACCATTGAAAGAATCAGCATAATAGGAAGCTTTCCCGGTTTCGGTGATTTTCCGGCTACAGGAAGAGGCGCCTGCCATTACCAGGATAATGAACAGCAGTACCCAATTACGTTGTAAGGGTGCAGGGATATACATGCGGATAGCGATTTAGACAACGGCCTAAAAATAAGTCAAATTTCCGAGGCTTTCCCGGAATTTGATGAATGGCGGATGGTTGAACAATGTAGGAGATCAACTGTTTTTATCAGGCACTCATTCTAACAAATTATATATGGCAAAACTTGTAGCGGATCAATTGGTAGACATGTTGGCAACAGCTGGCATTAAACGTATTTATGCCGTAACCGGCGATAGTTTGAATCATATTAACGACGCGGTACGCCGCGATGGCCGGATCCAATGGATTCATGTACGGCATGAAGAAACAGGCGCTTTTGCTGCAGGTGCAGAGGCACAGTTGAACGGCCTGGCTTGTTGTGCCGGCAGCAGCGGCCCTGGGCATGTACATCTTATTAACGGGTTATATGATGCACACCGGTCGGGGGCATCGCTGCTGGCCATTGCCTCTACCTGTGCCACCAATGAATTTGGAAGCGATTATTTCCAGGAAACCAATACCATCAAGCTATTTGATGATTGCAGTCATTACAACCAGGTAGCCGCTACCGCAGAGCAGGCGCCCCGTATGTTGCAGGCTGCGTTACAACATGCAGTACATAAGCATGGTGTTGCGGTTTTAGGATTACCGGGAGATGTAGCTGCCGCTGATGCAAAGGATATTCCTACTTCTACAAAGCTTTATCATCCGAAGCCGGTTATTTGTCCTTCAGCTCTCGAGTTAAAGCAACTGGCGGGCCTGCTTACATCGGCAGAGAAAATAGCCATTTATTGCGGCCTGGGCGCCGTGGAAGCGCATGATGAAGTAGTGGCCCTTTCCCGCCTGTTAAAGGCGCCGGTTGCCTACTCGTTCCGAGCCAAGATGGGTATCCAGCACAACAATCCTAATGAAGTAGGAATGACGGGTTTACTCGGGCTTGCATCGGCCTATAAAAGTATGCACGAAGCAGATGTATTACTATTGCTTGGAACAGATTTTCCCTACACTCCTTTTATTCCTGAAAAGGCGAAGATAATCCAGGTAGACATACAACCGGAAAGACTTGGCCGCAGAGCTACCCTGGAGATGGGCCTGTGCGGGGATATCAGCGATACGCTGAAGGCACTTTTGCCTATGCTGAAAGAAAATACAGATCCTAGTTTCCTGGATGAGATGGTAGCGTTTTACAAAGAAGTGCAAAAGAAAATGCAGACTTATGTAGAGGATACGGGGAAAGAAAATGCGATCAGTCCTGAGTTTGTGGCTGCTACGCTCAATAAAGTTGCTGCTAATGATGCCATTTTTACGGTAGATACCGGTATGACGAATGTTTGGACAGCCCGGTACCTGGAAGGCACTGGTAAGCGGACGTTGTTAGGGTCCTTTAATCATGGTTCGATGGCTAATGCCATGCCACAGGCTATTGGTGCAGCATTGGCCCAACCGGGCCGGGAAGTGTACGCCTTATGCGGCGATGGAGGATTAACGATGTTGCTGGGAGACCTGATGACAATAAAGCAATACCAGCTGCCGGTAAAAGTAATTGTGTTTAATAACCGCGCCCTGGGAATGGTGAAACTGGAGATGGAAGTAGCCGGGCTCCCCGACTGGCAAACGGATATGGTGAATCCTGATTTTGGCGCTGTGGCGGTGGCTATGGGGTTCACTGCTTTCACGGTCCGTAAGCCGGAAGAAGTGGAAAGTACTTTATTGCAGGCAGCAAAAACAGCCGGGCCTGTGCTGGTAAATGTGTTCACCAACCCGGAATCACTGGCTATGCCGCCGAAGGTGGAGTTTGCCCAGATGAAAGGGTTTGCGCTCTGGATGGGAAAACTGATCCTCAGCGGAAGATATGAAGATGTATTTGATGCAGTGAAATCGAACTATAAGCACCTGAAAGATGTGCTGTGAGTATGAATTTACGGGGAGATGATTTTAAGACCATCTCCCCGTAATATTAAAACGGATACCCGATGGCAATATTAAGAATGAGGTTCTTTTTGCGCCATTCCGGATCGCCAAAGTTTATTTTATCAAACACCCAGCGCTCGTTTTCGGGCAGGTAAGGAATGCGGAATGGCATGGCCAGATCCAGTCGTACCACCACGATAGACGCGTCTATCCGCAAGCCAACGCCACCACCTACGGCGATGTCTTTATAGAAAGTATTGAAGGCAAACTTACTACCGGGTTTATCGGGCACTTCTTTCTGCAACCAGATATTTCCGGCATCTATAAATGCCGCCACATTAAACACACTGGCTACGTGTACACGCAGTTCAGAGTTAAATTCCAGTTTAATATCGCCGGCTTCATTGGCCAGCAAAGCAGATGTATCTACCGCCGGGTTATGGTAAGATCCCGGGCCGAGGGTACGCGCCCTGAATGCCCTGATGCTGCTGCTACCACCGGTAAAGAACTGTTTCACGAAAGGCAGTGTGGATGAGTTGCCGTATGGCAAACCATAACCTATCAACAGGCGATTTATCCATTGTTTGCCTTTACCTAATTGCCAATAGTGGCGGGCTTCCGCGGTAAACCTTTCATATTGCGCGAATGAATTTCCCAGCAATGTTTTTTGTCCTGTATCATTTTTTGGAATGATGAGCCCGGCGATATTTCCGGAAATATCGATATTGCCGCTCAGGTAAAAGCTGTGTACCCGGTTGGCCTGCTGGTTGTTATAGGTGATGGTATAGTTGCCTCCCAGGATAAACTGTTTTTCAATAGCGTTACGCTGGCTTGGGTCATTTTTCAGGATACTATCGTATGCAGGTGTTGTTTTAGTTGGCAGTACATAAGTAAGCGCCACAGGTGCAAAAATGTGACTCAGGTATTGTGTGCGCTGCCAGAGGTATTGTAACTGGAGCGTATATGCGTTAAGGTTATACAGGTCTGCGCGGCTGTATAGTTCATAACTGGCGCTTATTCTTGTTTTAGGAACATAAGGGGTACGGATATTCAGGCCCCTGAAAGGCGTGATGAACCGGGGGAAGGTAACCGCCACTTCCGCGCCCAGGCCATATGAGTTAGAACCCCCGGCGCTTTTATTGCCGGTTTGCCATTCGAGTCCACCGCGTAACCCGATTTCCAGTAATGCTGCAGAATGCAGCCAGTTGCGGTTTTTGGCTGTTATTTGTATTTGGGAACCGATAAATCCATTTGATTTTGAGGTACCGCGTAATTCTGTTTGAAGGGAGCGGCGTTTGTAAGGTGTCAGGAAAAGTTTAGCGTCCAGCCAGCCGCTGTCGAGTGCTACCCGGTTGTTTACCATGGCGCGGTAGGTACTTGCCTGCGAGGTATCGCGGGTGTACGTGGCATCCCGGCGGTTAAAATTTCTGCCTGAGGTGTCCCGGCGGTTGGTGCTGTCTCTTCTGCCACCAACGTCTCTCCTTCCTGTAACATTTGCGCCGCCAACTAAATTGTGAACAGCCGTATCGCGTACTGGTGAGAATTGTCCTTTTACAAATTTGAATACTCCCAGGTTAATCAGTCTTTGCAGCGTAATGTTGTGTGAGCTCAGGCGATATAAGCTATCCGGGCGTAAAAAGACGGACCGGTCAAATGCGGAAGATTTGAAACGGTGGACAGAATCTACAATATAAATACCTTTATAGTTTACCGGTGTTCCCTGTGTGGAAGCGGAGTCGTTGTCCAGCGAGTAGTCGGGGAACAGCACAATATCATGCATCTTGTAAGGTCGGAGCGCCAGCAGGGGCGTGTTATCTTTTATCTTTACAAACAGGTCAACCGTACCGCTATTAGTACTATCTACCTGTACCAGTAAATAATCAGGTGTGAAATAATAATATCCCTGTTCTTTCAATGCGGCGTGTATGCGTTCCCGTTCGGCCTTTATAGAATCCAGCGAATAGCTGGCCCCGATGATCAGGGAACTTTCCGGTTTTGTGTATGTTACGGTTTTACCAATAGCGCTGCTGTCTGTTAAATAGGTAACACTTTTAATGGTGTACCGGTGGTTGGGGGTAGCGGTGTAATTGATAGCTGCTTTTTTCTTTCCGGATAATTTAACAGCAGATGTTACTCCTGCCTGGAAATAGCCGTTATCTACCAGGTATTCTTCCAATACTTCGGATGTGTAATCCGGTTTGGCCTGGCTCAATAATACAGGTGGTTCCCCCCACTTTTTACGCAGCAGATAATTTAGTCCTTTTCCTTTAGGCTCATTGCCTAAATTATACAGCCAGAGTTTTATCGGCATTCCCAGGAATTTGCGGTTCCTGTTGGGGCGGATTCTTTTATTCATTCCATCCACCAGGTTGCTATAGTCTTTAGGTTTCTTTTTGGTGATGGTATCTGTTATCCACTTTACGTCGCTGCCAGTATATAGCCGGTCTCCTTCAGGTACGGTGCGCGTGGTACTGCAGGAGCTGACAGCCAGGTAAACCAGGCATATCAGGCAACAGTAAATGATCATATGGCTATTTACTTTTCGCATCGGGCGTTGTCGTATTTTTATCGTCTTTCTTATTTTTTTTAGTATCGCGGAGTCTTTGTTTTTTAGTATCGGATTTAGACCGTTGCAGGATCTCGCGAAATTCATCATAATCCATGATCAGCGCAAAGGCAACACCGGTTTCCACTACCTGTCCTTCGATGATTGTCTGGCTGTCGTTCCGCTGGTAAACCCTTATACGGTAACGACCATCGCGGGTAAGTTTGTATTCCACGGAAATATCCCCGATCAGCGAGCTGGCATTTTGCTGACTACCCTGGAGCATGATATTGGATCCAACGGAAACGGTTAAACGATCATTGAACAGTTGTTTTGAAGCGCCTACTTTCAGGTTGGTAGTTTCCTGTGCTGTACCGGTGGAATAATCTTCCTGGTTTTGCAGATCGAAATTAAGGTCTACTCCCTTGATCAGGTTACCGGCCATGTTATTGAGCTGCTGCGAAAGTATTTTACTTACACTGTTTTTGGCTGCCTGTCCAACGCCGCCGCCGGAGCCGCCATCGAGGGTGTTCATCGGATCATCGGGGATAAAGGAATTTAGCACCAACAATCCCATCACCTGTTTATTCAATTCGGATGGCACCTGGTTGATCTGTTTCAGGCGATTATATGGAGTACCGTTCAGTGTGTTCCTGTCTTTTTCGGCCAGATCCAGCCGGAAGCTGATATCCGGTTTCATCAGGTTTCCCTTGATCATCAGGTATACCTGGAACGGCATCCGTTGTTTATAGGTATTGCGTTGTTCGGCAGACATGCTCTGGAGCTGATCTGCCACCAGGTCGTAGGCAGGCGCATTTACCGTGTATTTGGCGGTGATATCCAGGTCGGCGCTGGTAGCATCGCCGTTAAAGGAAATGAAGCTTCCCTTCTCTATGTCAAAGGAACGTTTAATGAGCTGGTTCAGCGACATTTCGTATTTACCTTCCGTAATTTCATAACGGCCGGTAAGACTCAGCTTGCTGCTGGGATCCAGGGTAGCGTTGATGCTTGCAGTACCTTTTGCCTGCACATAATCGCCGTTTTGTGAATCAATAATGATCTTAATGACAGATTCCGGTGTGATATCCAGGTTACCAGAGAGGAAGATTCCCTTTAACCGGGTAGTTTTAAATTTAATGCTATCCTCACGGGCCAGCAGCGCGGAGTCTATTGGGTTGGATTTATCCACAAATTCTATCACTCCTTCCCTGTTGGCAAGACCGGGTTCTTCCTGTGGTAAGGTCATGGTTACGCTCGACTTATCGCGGAGCTTTACCACGGCGTCAATTCTAGGAAGATCCATTGTTCCGCGGACTTTCACTTTACTGTCTATATAAGCGGGGCCGTAGATCCACTGATCGGGATTTTGCTGACGGCCTAACGCCATGAAGTTGTCTGCAGTAACATCGAGGTTGAAGTTATACCTGGTGAAATCGCGTGTATTGATACGGCCGTCCACCACCAGTTCATTGTTGGCACTGTCTGCTATTACGAGGTTATTCAGTTGTATGCCCCGCTCATCTATTACAATGTCTTCATCGGGCAGGTGGAAAGTACTGCCTATCATGGTTACCATACCTGTGGCATTGTCGAAATGCAGGCTTCCCAATACCTTGGGTGCGGATGGTGTGCCGGTGATATTAAACTGGCCGCTGGCGTTGCCCGACATATGGGTAACATTGCCCATTGTAAAAGGCTCCAGGGAGGCAACGCTTAGTTTATTGATATTCAGTTGGGCATTAATAGTGCTGTCGTAAGTACCGTCTATCTTGACGTCGTTATCGTTTCCTGTTAACCCGGCAGTGAGTTTATACTGGCCCGGGCCGCTGTTTTCCACATTGGCATCGAGGGTGCCCATGCGTGTATTCTTCACCGTTAGACTGTCTACTTTCAGCACTGCATGTATCAGGGGGGACTGATTCCAGTTATGCACGGTTGCTTCCGCATTCAGGATACCATTTGCCAGCAGGGTATCTGTGGCCAGCAGGCCTGTAATAGTAGATAATTTAAAATTGGCAATATTGGCCTGGAGCGCAGGTACTGCACTGGTATCCGGTTGGGTGGCAATCTGGATGGATTGATCGCCCTGCGATAGTTTGATGTTAGCAGTATCGGGAGCGCCATTTTTCATCCGGAGAATATTATTTTCCGCCACTGTCCATTCCTGTTTGTTCAGCAATAGCCCGGGTTTAAGGGACAGTTGCATAGCATTATCTTCCAGGAAACTGAAAATACCGCCCAGTTTATACTTAGGTTGTCTTTTGACATCATCCAGCACCACATCAAAATCAACCACGCCGGTATTGGCGTATGCAGTAAGGTAGGTGTGTTGCAGCGGGAATGAAGGATGTGCCATACGGGCCAGTGAAGTGCCGAGCCGTAAAGTGCTATCCCGGATAGCCAGGCCCAGGCGGAGACTGTCGACCTGCAGGGAATCGTAATTAATTTTAGGAAGATACGCATTCAACGTTAGCAGGCTGCTGTCGCTATTGAGGCGGCCGTTTATTATAAGCGGTACTTCCATGCGCAGGGTAGGGATCATTTGCTGCAGGCTTTTGGGCCACAGCAGGGATGCATTCCATTGCAGTATTTGCCCCGGAGGTACTGTTACAATACGGCCTGAATCTGCAGGCATCAGCGGTTTGTTGATAATATTGGTGAATGCGCCGCCCAGCTTTGTGTAATCGATATGACCGTTAGCGCTGATCAGACCGAACGGGCTTTTTAAAGTAATGTATTGCTGATCTTTGTATTCTGCGGTAAGAGAGATGCTGTCCAGCGGGAATACCTGTCCCTGGGTAGCGATCTGCCATTTTGTTAAGAATGCGCCGCCTTCTATGCGCTCAGGCTCAATGCTATTGAAATCCGCTATGAGGTTTCCCTGCACGGTTAACGGTTCTGTATACCAATGAGTGGCGTAAAGATCGGCCTTGGCCAGTTCCATATTTGCTTTCAGCGCCTGGATGGTGGTATCCACCAGTTGCCCGCTGATATCAAAGGTGGCGGTGATGGCACTGTCTGCGCTTTCGCCTTGTGCCTCAAAGGCCCCGTTGTTGATACCGGCGGTTACACTTACGTCGTGGTACGTATAGGCGTTATAGGTAGCCTCGTCCAACTGGGCTGCTGCTTTGGCGGCCATTTGATTTATCGTATAACCCTGACCGGTCGCGCTTAGTTTTCCTGACATCCAGCCGTAGGTGGTATCATATAGCATAGCTCCCGGGTTAACGTGGAAATATGGAATACTGATGGTGTAGCTGCTGCGGATGCTATCGGTAATATTTACCAGGTGTGCGTTAATATTGGCATTAGCGGTTTCGCTTTTCAGCTGCAATTCCGTTACAAGGTCTTTCATACCTCCTTTAAACATGCCCGTGATCAGCAGGTTTTCCGGCAGGCGGGGCGTATCCGGTAATGTACCGGCGGGTAACCAGGCCCGTAAGGGTTTGTTACCGGATTGTATATAAAGGGAAGGAAGATTGGCGCTGAGCCGGTCCGGGTCGGTAGCATGGAATACCTGGCCGTTATCTGTTTTAATAAGGTTGCCTTCGTGATCGTTAAGGTAAAGTTGTTTGATATTGAGTTCTCCCAGGTTCCCTTTTAGTATAGCCGCCAGCGTTAGTTGTTTATTCCAGAGTGGTGCAAATGATTTGTTTTTGCGGGCATCGGGAATAAAGGGCAGCCATTCACCCAGGGCAACCTGTACAGAATCGAGATTGGCGTCCAGACCAAGTTGATCCAGGTGGTCGGAGATGCCGGACCAGGAAGGAACGGTTACAATTACCTGTTTGCGGAAAATACTTTTGTTGGTTTGCAACAGGAAATTGCGAAGCGCCAGGGAGTAAGGAGTAAACAATACATCCATGTTGGCTTTACGAATGGTAAAGCCGGATTTGTCGCGGGCTGTGAGTGATTTGATGCCCACCATAATGCTGTCGGGCTTATACCGGATATTATTGATTTTACTGGAGAAGCCTGTCAGCAGCAGGTGATTATAGTCGGGATCAGTGCCTGCAGCTTTAGGTGCGGGTCCGCCATTATCGTAGCGTAATGCTAGTTTATTAAGATTTACCTGGTTGGCAAACACCTGCCAGGTATTTGGCGTGGTGTCTTTTGGTGCGGTCGTAATGGTGTCTTTCCCGGGTATCATCATTACGAAGCCAGCGGTATTGCTGATCGTAAGATCGCCCACCTGGATACGGGTAGAGTCCTGATCCAGGTTGCTGTTGCGTAGCTGGAATGCGCCTATTTTCCAGGCAGTGGAGATACCCATTCCTTCGTCTGCATAAAGGAAGCTGCTGTTATTGATCTGTAATTTTTTCAGCAGCAGGTGAAGTGAAGCGCTGTTGGTATCGGCGGGCGGTGGTGGTGGCGCCGAGGTGGTAACAGCAGGCGCTATGTATTGTTGCCGGAAAAAACCTTTTAGTCCATCGAGGGTGATGCCCCTGAACGCGTAAATTCCATCGTCAATCAACAGGTCGTCCGGATCCACATGTAAGCTATCCCAGGTGAGTACAGCAGACATTCCGCCGGGAGCATCCGTATAACTTACTTTTACTTTACGAAGGGAAATATCTTTCAGCCGGAATTGAAGGGTGGTGCCTGTTTCCGGGGCAAGGGTATCTGGTTTACCGGAAGGAGTTACAAAGGCATTTATTGCGAACTGGTAATTGAAAGCGGAGTCGCCGATATGCCGGTATACGTTTACCAGCAGGGTATCCCATTCCAGTTTGTCTATTTTCAGTTCATTGCTGATCAGGGAAAGAAGGTTGTAATGTACTTTCAGGGA
This sequence comes from Chitinophaga sp., assembly GCF_035564935.1. Classification (GTDB taxonomy): domain Bacteria; phylum Bacteroidota; class Bacteroidia; order Chitinophagales; family Chitinophagaceae; genus Chitinophaga. The sequence goes on from NZ_DATMTE010000948.1 coordinate 10,165, forward strand.
GCCGGTATAAAAAAGGGCCTGGTTGGAGGTGTCTGCTACATAAACGTTACGAAGCTCCAGGTATTGCCAGCCTCGTGCGCGCAAATAACCGATCTGCACTTTTGTATGCAGTTTCTTCCGCAGGTATAATTCTCCCTGCTCTCTCAGGTAGTTTTGGACTCCGTTCAGCTGCAGTAATAAAACAGCCATTACGGGCAGTAGAAGCACCGCAACAATAATCCATATAAGCCATCGCCACCAGGGGCGGCCGTGTTTTTCTCCGGTTTCTGCTGGTTCTGTCACTATGATGTATTACAAGCGTAAATTACTGAATATAAACGCAAAAGCGCACTTATGGTTTACTTTACCGGCAGGATAGTGTAACCGGGCGCTTGCCAGCGGGGTACAACAAAATCCATACCTCGGGATACGGGAATAAATAGTAATTGCAAGAATACATTAAATACGGTAACGGGCATACTTTTTTTAGCGGGGGAAAACAAATGGGGTGAGTAGCAAAATGCACAGATTGACGAAATAGAGCGGGCTGGGGTAAGAATTATTTTTTAGTTATCCTGGTTCAGGGCATTCTTATCTTCTTTTTGGATTCTTCGTTTAACTTTATCTACATCTTCCGCAGGGGGAAGGGTTTCCGGCCGTATGCCTCTTTGCAGCAGCAGATTCCTTACAGCTGTGTTGGTATCTACATGTTCTTCTATTATATGGCTTTCTCCTTTCAGATCTTTTTCCTCTATATTATGACTGGTAATTTCTGTGGCAAGGTCTTCAGCCTTAATAGTTACGACAGGAAGGAAATCCGCCAGGGCCCTGCCTTCGGGAATCACCAGTTTCTTTTTCATATCACGGGTGGTGAAGCCGCCAAAAAGGGCCTCATCGCCTTTGGAGCGTATCCTGGCAAATCCGTTATCATCCACTCCCCTTTCATAGATAATCCCTGACAACACTTTTTCGGACCTGGAAAGTTTTTCCCTGGCATTGATGCGGTCGATGTCCAGTAACCGTTTTTCAACAATTTCCTGTTTGCGGGTTTGTACGGCGAAATAGGTTTGGGCAAAGGCGATGGGGTCTTTCTGGGTATCTCCGCTTTGCGCGATGAGATAGCAGGCGTAACGGGTAAGCGCAATATCCTGGAGTTGCCGTAACCCTCCTTTTGGAACTGGTATCGATTTCGTGATATCACGAAAATGATCAGAAACGGTAATTCCGCTGTTTTCACAGGAACTTTTAGCCTTTTCAATGACCTTAAAGAAATTCTCCCATCTTAAGTAACCAAGAATCTGCTGCAATTCCCTGGCGCTCCAACATTCAATTCCTTTGTGTTCGTAACAAGCCTGTTCAAACTGTTTGAACAATGCTTCAATCAATTCTTTTTTCATAAAAAAAATTACGTGATCTCACAATATCGTGATGCACGTAATATACTATATCACTAACCCCGGCGGGTTAACGAAATTCAAACAGTATCAAATTGAAGGAAATTCAATTATTTTATTCCAGGTTTATTCCGTTGATTAAACCTGAAAATATAGTATTCGAGCTGGCCTTTCTTCTCCCGGTCACTTTTGAACTCATCGAGTAATACACTGT
>NZ_DATMTE010000949.1:0-8350 GCF_035564935.1 Chitinophaga sp.
AATCAAATCAGGGTAATCAGTGTAATCAGTTTAATCCTGAGTCAGACAACCTTCGCGCTGGTCACGTTTTTATAGCGCAGCCTTATAGAGTTTACTGCCAGCACTACATCTGAGATAGCCATTACGCCAGCGCCCACAATAGGGTTCAGGAAGCCGAGGGCGGCTACCGGTATCGCCACTACGTTGTAGATAAATGCCCAGAAAAGATTCTGTTTGATGGTGAGATAGGTATGTTTGCCCAGCCCCAGCGCCAGCGGCAGGGAGCCGAGGTTGTTATTGAGCAGCACTACGTTGGCGCTTTGCATGGCCACCTGCGTGGCATCGCTCAGGGAAATACCAATGGTGGCTTTTGCCAGTGCAGGAGCATCATTGATACCATCGCCCACCATAGCGGTAGGTGCGGTTTTCATGAGGGCGTCTATTTTCTGCAGCTTTTGCTCCGGCGATTGCTCTGCATATACTTCCGTGATGCCCAGTTTGGTGGCTAATTCGGCGCATTTACGGGCAGTATCGCCGCTTAGCAGAACGGGTTTGATACCCGATTGCTTCAGTTGGGTGATCACCCCGGCGGCTTCCGGCCTTATTTCATCGGTAAAATCGATCCAGCCAGCCAGCTGTCCGTTCTTTAAGAGATACAGGTTATGGCTGTCATCTTCCGTAGCGCCGCCTGCCATACGAAAAGAACCCAGCTGCCATTCGTTACCTGCTTTGTCGCCGGCGCGCATTCCCAAACCTTTGTGCTCCCGGACCTGCTGCAAGGGCACTTCCCCCGCAGATTTCCAGAGCGCAGCTATAGAGCGTGCAATAGGGTGGGAAGAATATTTCTCCAGGCTGTACACTACCTGTTTAAAATCTTCTTCCGGCATATCAAAAAAGCGGTATTCACCCAGTTGGAGCTTACCCGTGGTAAGGGTACCTGTTTTATCGAATACTACCTGCCGGATGTCTTTAAACATTTCCAGGGTATGTCCTCCCTTGATAAGGATACCATTGCGGGCTGCACGGCCCAGTCCTACCATCACGGCAGCCGGCGTTGCCAGTCCCATGGCACAGGGGCAGGAAATAACCAATACGGCTACACTACGCATCATGGCAACAGCCAACGTAGTGTGCCCTATAAAATACCAGCCCAGGAAGGTAACCAGGGCGATGCCTAATACCAGGGGAACAAATATGGCGCTGATACGGTCCGCCAGTTTCTGCATGGGTGGTTTATCGGACTGCGCCTGCTTTACCAGCTCAATGATATACGACAGCACGGTGTCTTTGCCGGTGGCAGTAATATAAACTTTGATGCTCCCGTTTTCCAGTATGGTACCGCCTATTACTTTATCCTTTTCCTTTTTGCTCACAGGCGCGCTTTCGCCGGTGATCATGGATTCGTTGGCATGGCCGCTACCCCAGTAAATGGTGCCGTCCATAGGTATTTTATCACCCGTATTTACCAATACGCAATCGCCTGTACGCAGGGTACGGTTGTCTACTTCATGAATGTGTTCATGACCGTGGCTGGTATCAATAAGCCGGGCTGTAGTGATCTGCATGCGGGCCAGTTCGGCAATGGCGGTGGTAGTCTGTTTTACGGATCTTTCCTCCAGCAGGTTGCCCAGGAATACCAGGGTGATAATGGCCGCTGCAGTTTCATAAAACATATAATCCGTGTTGCCGTATACCACGGTGCCTACGAAGCTGTAAACAAAAGCGGCCGTGGCGCCCAGCGACACCAATACGTCCATATTAGCCATGCGATTAATAAGGGAGCGTACCGCGCTGCGGCCGAAATGCCACATTCCCGTCAGGTATACGGGCAGGGTAAGACCAAACTGTACCCATGGCTCATGTAGCCAGGGCCAGCTAACCCACATATGTAACAACAGGGGCAGTGTAAATATGAAACAAAAAATAAATTTGAATGTAAGTGTAGAATAGAACTTCTTTTCTGCTGGTTTATCTTCCGGCATTACCACGCGGTAACCCATTTGGGTGATCCCGTTGAGGATCTCCGCTGAGTTGGCGCCTTCCGGTGCGGTGAAACTCACTTCTTCCGTGGCAAAGCTGACGTTAACGTCCTGCATTCCTTTTTTCTCCAGGTATTTGGAAACGCCGAGGGCACAACTGGTGCAATGCATTCCTTCTACCTTGCAATTAATGGCTATCATCTGACATCTCTTCGTTTTTTACAAAGTTAGCAGCAGATGAAATAGGCAGATAAAATATTAATGCAACGAAGCGGCAGAACAACCGGAGGGACGCTCCGAAACAGGCTGAACAAGGGCTCTGGCCGATTTTTGACGCATTGCTGCAACTTTTGCAAAATCGGGTAACGATCGCTGTTGCTTTCTCCTTATTTTTGGGAATGCAATGGACTTTTACGCTGGATCAATTGCCGGAAACAGCCCGGCAATTCTGGGATCAATTCGCCGATAAACAGGTATTCACGCTTGATGGCCCCATGGGAGCGGGTAAAACCACACTGGTAAAGGCTTTATGCGCTGCCAAAGGCGTGCAGGATGCTACTGCCAGCCCCACATTTTCGATCATTAATGAATATGCCTATACGGATACCCATGGGAGGCCCCGCCGTATTTTCCACCTGGACCTGTACCGGCTCCGGGACGAAGACGACGCTATCAGCGCCGGCGTGGAAGACACCCTTTACCAGGACGCCATCTGCTTTGTGGAGTGGCCGGACCTGGTAGCCCATATGCTCCCCCCGGATACCATTCACCTGCGGCTGGAAGTTCAGCCGGACCAAAAAAGGATACTGCGTGAAATCGCTTCATCTCCCAAATGATGTATCTTTGAATACTTCGATTTAAAAAAACTGAACACGCATATGGAGCAGAGGCAAAAACCTGTAGTAAGTGCCGGGTTTACCTATTCACCGCTGGAAGAAACGCTGGATATTCCACAGAAAAATTCCCGTTTGTTTATAGGTATTCCGAAAGAAACATCCTTCCAGGAAAACCGGATTGCCCTTACGCCCGATGCAGTCAGCATTCTAGCGGCACACGGACATCATATAGTAGTTGAGCATAAAGCCGGAGACGGCTCCCATTATTACGATACCGACTATTCGGAAGCCGGTGCAGAAATCGTATACGATAAAAAAGAGGTCTTTAAAGCGGAGATCATTGTAAAATCTGCACCGCTGAACGATGAGGAGATAGAACTGCTGCACCCGCACCAGATCGTTATTTCTCCTATTCACCTAGCTGCCCTGAAGGCGCCACAGGTGCAGAAAATGATGGATAAACGCATCACGCTGCTGTCTTTTGAGAACCTGAAAGATGATGCAGGCACCTATCCTATTGTTAGGGCCATGAGCGAAATAGCGGGAGGAGCCTGTATGCTGATTGCCGGGCAGTATTTGAGCAACGATAACAAAGGGAAAGGGATCCTCCTGGGTGGTGTTACCGGCATTCCGCCTACGAAAGTGGTGATCATAGGCGCCGGCATCGTGGGTGAGTTTGCAGCCCGGACGGCACTGGCATTGGGATCTTCCGTAAAAGTATTCGATAATAACATCTACAAGCTGAAAAGGCTGCAGAACAACATCGGGGTACGTGTATTCACGTCCGTTATCCAGCCCAAAGTGCTGGCAGAGCAGCTTCGTAATGCCGATGTGGCGGTAGGGGCATTGTCGTCACAAAGCGGTCGCACCCCTGTTGTGGTCAGCGAATCGATGGTGAGCAATATGAAAGCAGGCTCCGTGATTGTAGATGTGAGCATTGACCGGGGCGGCTGTTTTGAAACCTCCGAGATCACCACGCACGAAAACCCGGTATTTAAAAAGTACGATGTGGTGCATTATTGTGTACCCAACATACCTTCGGGTTTTGCCCGTACCGCTTCCGAAGCTATCAGCAACGTGCTGATGCCTTTACTGGTGGAAGCAGCCGATGATGGCGGATTTGAAAACCTGGTATGGATCAAGCGGGGTGTACGTAATGGCATCTACCTGTACAAAGGCGCGCTTACGAATTATCATCTCAGCGAAAAATTCAAACTAAAATACACTGATCTTGAGTTATTGCTGGCGGTAAAAGGATAACGCGGATTTTGTCTGACTCAGGATTAAACGCGAAGGTTGTCTGACTCAGGATTAAACTGATTACACTGATTACCCTGATTTGATTTTGTAATGATTTTATAAAGGTTTACGGGAGATAGAAGCGGATAATATTCGCTTTTATCTCCCTTAACTATAATTAGAAAAATCAAAAAAAACAAAAATGATCAAATCAAGGTAATCAGCAAAATCAGCGTAATCCTGCTCCAAGACAATCGCCGAAGGCGATCTATACTTCGAGTTGGTAGCCCATCAGTATGGCTGCGATGATGATGATGCCCACCACTATGCGATAGTAGCCCCACATTTTGAAGCCGTATTTTTTTACGGCGCCTATAAAGAATTTGATGGCACCCAGGGCTACGAGGAATGCCACGATATTTCCTATCAGCAGCAGCTTCAGGTTTTCGGGGTGCGCGGTTAATAACTCCTTCCCTTTCAACAGTTTATAACCTGTGGCGGCAGCCATGGTAGGCACTGCCAGGAAAAAGGAAAATTCAGCTGATACGCTACGGGAAAGCTTCTGTTGCATACCGCCAATAATGGAGGCGGCACTGCGGCTGGTACCCGGAATAAGCGCCAGGCACTGGTAGAATCCTATACGTAAGGCAGTGAAAACATCTATTTTTTCTTCCGTGAGAATAGTGGGTTCTTTAAACCAGTTATCTACAAACAGGAGGATAATACCACCAACCAGCAGTGTGATACCTACTGTAAGCGGGCTTTCCAGCATGGCGTCGATCTTCTTGCTGAACAGGAACCCGAGGATCAGTGCAGGGATAACCGCCACTGCCAGCTTCAGGTAAAAGTTGAAGCGGTTTTTATCAAATACCAGGAATTTTCTCCAATAGAATACCACCACTGCCAGGATTGCACCCAGCTGGATCACTACTTCAAATAGTTTAGTAAACTCATCTTTGCCAATACCCAGCAGCGCGCTCACAATGATCATATGCCCGGTGGAGGAAACCGGCAGAAATTCCGTTAAACCTTCCACGATGGCAATAATGATAGCCTGAAAAACATTCATCGAATTTAATATGGTTAAAAGTTAAAAAAAAAGCGATGAGGGATCATCGCTGTTAAAATACTTTTATAAAAGCAATTATGCCTTTGGTTTCGGACGGTGCATAATAGCATATACTTCTATCACCAGGCCCAGTACAATAACAATAGGCGCCAGGGTGATTCTACGGAAGCTATATACCTGTTCCGGTTTGAAACTGTTAGGATCGCTGGAATCGCCTCCCATCATAAGGAGAAAGCCCAATACAATCACCACGATACCGGCCAGCATGAATTTGTAGTTTTCTTTCGGAAAAATAGGGCGGCTGTCGGCCAAGGCGTTTTCTGTCTCCTTATTTAAAGCTGTTTTAGCCATAGTGTTTGGTATTATATCTTCATTAAAGATGTTAAAATTAATACAGATCGTCCAGTTTCAGGCGCAGGTATTTCATTACCGAGCGATGCGTGCTCACCAGTGAAATACTGATCCCTATCAGGATCATACCTATGAAAAGCAGTGCTATCATCAGGTTATCACGTAATCCTGCCAGTTCCGGCAATAACTTATCGGCTACAGACATGATACCTATCAGGCCGGCGATAGCTATTACTGCGGCTATGGCGCCGTTGGCAACACTGCGCAGGTCGAACGGTTTGGCGATAAACCAGCGGGTGGCTCCTACCATCTGCATGGTTTTGATCAGGAACCGGTTACTGAACATAGCCAGGCGAATGGTATTGTCTATCAGGAATATCACCACCAGGCATAGTAATCCGCTGATGATCAGGATAATTAATCCTATCCTGTTTACGTTTTCATTCAGTTTGCTCACCAGCATCCGCTGATAGGATATTTCCCGCACAATGCTTTGCTGGGAGAGCTTATTTTCAATGATCTTCAGGCTGTCGTTATTTACATAATTGGCGTTAGCCTTTATATTGATGCTGCTATACAGCGGGTTATATTGCAGGAGGGTGATAAAATCTTCCCCGAAATCCTTTCTGAACCGCTGTGCTGCCATGTCTTTCGACACATACTCAATGGACTTAATATATGGCTTATGAGCCATGGAATCGCGCAGGGCTGTGGCCTGTGCTTCTTTTACATTATCCCGGAGAATAACCTGTATCTCAATGCTTTCCTTAAAATACACACTCAGCTTATTAGCATGTATTACCACCAGACCCAATGTGCCCAGTAAAAACAATACCAGTGCCACACCAATGATGGAGTACAGGTAGGATGGTTTCGACTTCTTTGCTGATGATTTCCCGGATTGCGCCATTAATCTGCAGTTTATCGGCGAAAATAATAAAAATTAGTAGTTATGTGTTTAATTTTGCCAGCCCGGTCAGGTAATAGGCCCTTTCCGGACAATAGAACAGCAATATAGAGAGATGTTAGGGAATGACATTGGAGTATTAATGAATTTAACATTATTTTGCTGAACAGGCATTATACAACTTTTTAAATTATAACTGATAACGCCTTAATGACCGGACGTATTGTTTATATCCAGACAATTAAGGTTCATCTACAACCAATATGGAATACAATTTCAGGGCAATCGAAAAAAAATGGCAACAACAATGGGAGCAATCGCATGCTTACCGTGTGAGCAATGACAGTCCAAAGCCCAAATGTTATGTACTGGACATGTTCCCCTATCCTTCCGGAGCTGGCTTACACGTAGGCCATCCGCTGGGATACATTGCAACGGATATCTATTCGCGTTATAAAAGACTAAAAGGCTATAACGTGCTCCACGCAATGGGGTACGACGCATTTGGTTTGCCCACAGAACAATACGCCCTTGAAACGGGTCAGCACCCGGCGGTGACCACCGAACAGAATATCAAAGCGTTCCGTGAACAACTGGATAATATTGGCTTTTGTTACGACTGGGACCGGCAGGTGACCACCAGCGATCCCTCCTATTATAAATGGACCCAGTGGATTTTCCTCCGGATCTTTGAAAGCTGGTATAACCGCAGCACTAAGAAAGCGGAACCTATTGCTTCCCTGGTGGCTATTTTTGAGAAAGATGGCAATGCCGGCCATATCTGCCCCGGTGACCGGAGCATACAATTCACGGCCGCCAACTGGAAAAGCTATAGCGAGAAAGAACAACGCGACATACTGATGCAATACCGCCTGGCCTACCTGGCTCATGCTGAAGTGAATTGGTGCGCAGCATTAGGCACCGTACTGGCCAACGACGAAGTAGTGAACGGCGTGAGTGAACGCGGCGGGTACCCCGTGGTAAAAAAGAAAATGAGCCAGTGGTTCCTGCGTATCACCGAATATGCGAACCGCCTGCTGGAAGGACTGGAAACAGTAGCCTTCAGCGATGCCATGAAAGAAATGCAACGTAACTGGATCGGCAGGAGCCAGGGCGCCGAAATTAAGTTCGCCCTGAAGAATTGCGCCGAACACATAGAAGTATACACCACCCGCCCCGATACCATTTTCGGTGTGGACTTCATGGTACTGGCGCCCGAGCACGACCTGGTGGCAAAGATCACCACCCCGGAACAACAAGCTGAGATCGATAAATACCTCGGATATGTGCAAAGCCGTTCCGAACGGGAACGTATGGCTGATGTAAAACAAATTACCGGCTGCTTTACCGGCGCCTACGCCATCAACCCGTTTGACGGCCGTGAAATACCCGTGTGGATCGCGGAATATGTGCTGGCCGGCTACGGCACCGGCGCCATCATGGCGGTGCCCTGCGGCGATCAGCGCGACTATGGCTTTGCCAAACATTTCAACATCCCCATCACCAATATCATTGGCGACGCCTTCGACGGGCAGGAAGCCAATCCTACAAAGGACGCCAAACTGCAAAACAGCGGCTTCCTTAATGGCATGGACATGAAACCTGCTATGGACGTGGTGATCACCAAACTGGAAGAACTGGGCATTGGCAAACGCCAGATCAACTATAAAATGCGCGATGCCGGCTTTAGCCGCCAGCGTTACTGGGGCGAACCCTTCCCGATCGTTTATAAAAACGGTATTCCATATGCAATGGATGAAAAAGACCTGCCACTGGAATTACCTCATGTGGAAAACTATAAACCCGGGGAAGAAGGTGAAGGGCCGCTGGCCAACATCACCGACTGGGTGAATGTGGCTCCCGGCGTGAAGCGTGAAACCAATACCATGCCCGGCTATGCCGGCAGCAGCTGGTACTTCCTGCGCTATATGGATCCGCACAATGATAAAACCTTTGCCGACCGTAAAGCCACCGATTACTGGAACCAGGT
>NZ_DATMTE010000950.1:0-4521 GCF_035564935.1 Chitinophaga sp.
GCCGGTATCTGGGAGTTCAGGAACATGGCTAACGTGCACTGCTACACGAACCTGTTCCAGTGGGCCGGCTGCGCAGCCGCCGAAAAAATGGCCCGCACCATCGGCAATGAAATATTGCTGCAAAAAGCTATTGAACTGAAGAACCGCGCAGCTGCTCATATTGAAAGCTGCTACGACCCGGTGAGAAAAGTATATACCAATGCCGCCGGCAGCCAGCACCTGGACGCCAGTACCCTCCAGCTGATCATGATGAACTACCTGGACCCCGCGTCTGAACGGGCCCGCGATCATCTTATTGCATTGGAAAAAGAACTGAAAACACCGGAAGGATTATTTTACCGCTATCGCCACTCCGACGATTTCGGTAAACCCAAAACCACTTTCCTCGTGTGTGCGTTCTGGTATGTAGAAGCCCTCGCCTGTGTGGGCCGGCTCGAAGATGCCCAGCGGGAATTTGGCAAACTGCTGCAATACTCTAACCACCTGCTGCTTTTCAGTGAAGACGTGGAGTCGGATACCGGCAGCCAGTGGGGCAATTTCCCCCAGGCTTACAGTCACGTGGGACTGATGAATGCGGCCTATCGCATTGCTATGAAACTGGATACCCCCATTTTTATATAGGTAGATTTGTATATAAATTAAAGGAGAGGAGTTTTGTGCTCCTCTCCTTTTGTTATTTAAACGCTTTCCCGGTTACGTAAGGTTCTCAGCAAATGCCGCACCTCATGATAACTTCGCAGGTAATACTGCGCGGCAGATACCTGGCTGCCTACTTTAACGGTAATCGCTTTATGCGGAAGCGCTTTGAAGATGTCTTCGTCTGTAACATCATCGCCCATTGCCATAATGAAATCGTACTTTTTATGATTCAGCCAGCTTAGCGCGGCTTTACCTTTATTTATTTCCACGTTCTTCACCTCTATCACTTTATCGCCGGGCAATACCTGCAGTCCTTTCTCCACGGTGAAGTAACGCAAGGTGTTCATCAGTTCATTGGCGCGTAACTCGCCGAGGCCGGATTCCACTTTGCGGTAATGCCATACCAGTGAGAAACTTTTTTCCTCGATAAAAGCACCAGGGGTACGGTCGGCAGCCAGTTCCATGATAGGCCGCAGTTCCTTCTTCCATTTATCTGTAAGGCCGGGCAGCTGATACCACTCTCCTGCTTTGGTTTTTTGCCAGGCGCCGTGTTCTGCAATGAGATCCAGTTTCAGGTGGCCAAACCACTCTCCCAACGTTTCATGGTTCCTGCCACTGATCATCACCAGGTCGTTGCCCGGTATGGCCGCCAGCTCCCGGAGCAGCTGGTACAGGTCCGGATCGGGCGATGCCATATCAATATTGGGCTGGAAACCCACCAGGGTGCCGTCATAATCCAGGAAGATGATCCGTTTTTTGCTGTTGAAATACTGTTGCCGGATCAGCACTGCTGTTTCCTGGTTCACGCGTCGCGCCAGCATATTCTGCTGCATTTCGTTCACTTCCTGCAAACGGGTCATAAACAGCTTCACCCAGTGATTGATATTGAACTTCGCCACCACGGTGCGCATTTGTTTCATGCGGCGTTGCTGCTCTGCCAGTGGCATGTTCAAGGCGTCTACAATAGCGCGGGTGATGGCGCCGATGTTGTTCGGGTTTACGATGATAGCATCAATTAATTCTTTAGATGCCCCTGCCATCTCGCTCAGGATCAATACGCCATCATTGTTGTTGCGACTGGCAACATACTCCTTGCTCACGAGGTTCATGCCGTCGCGCATAGGGGTCACCAGGCAGATGTCTGCAAAATTGTAGAGGGCTGATAATGTTTCCAGCGGGAACGAACGGTAGAAGTATTGAATGGGATGCCAGGCCAGGGTGCGGAAACGGGCGTTGATATTTCCTACCTGTTTATCTATCTCATCGCGCAGTTCTTTGTATTGCGGCACCTGGTCGCGCGAGGGCACTACTATCATATACAGCACTACTTTCCCGATGTATTCGGGATGCAGCTGCAGCAGCAGTTCAAAAGCCTGGAGCCTTTGCAGGATCCCTTTGCTGTAGTCAAGCCGGTCGATGGACAACACGAGGCGGTCGTTATGGAAGTTTTCCTTCAGGTTCGTTATCTGTTGCAGCACTTCCGGGTCGCTGCCCATCTCTGCATATTTATTGAAGTCGATGCCCATGGGAAATGTTTCCACTACAATTGCCCGGTCGTTATACGACACCACGTTGGCGGTAGTATTCACCGGCAGGATACGGCTGGCAGCGTTGAGAAAATGGCGGGTATCATCAAAAGTATGAAAGCCCATCAGATCGGCGCCCAGCATACCTTCCAGGATCTCTGCCCTCCATGGGATGAGGCGGAATAATTCGAAAGACGGGAAAGGGATGTGCTGGAAGAAACCGATGGAAATCTCCGGCATCTCTGCACGGATCATTCCGGGTAGCAACAGTAACTGGTAGTCGTGAATCCAGATGATATCTCCGGGTTCCGCTACTTTCATAATAATATCCCTGAATTTTTTATTTACCTGGTAATAGGCGTCCCAATAACCCTGTTCATAGTGGGCATAAACAGCCATATAGTGGAAAACCGGCCACAGTGTTTCATTGGAAAAACCTTCGTAGAAGTTATTGATTTCCTCCTGTGTCAGGTAAACCGGCATCAGGTTCATTTTCCGCAACTGTTTGGTTACTTTCTCCTGTTCTTTCTGGTCGGTGATCTCCTGTCCGGGCCATCCTATCCAGATATTATTTCCTTCACGGTAAATGGATCCCAGCCCTGTTGCCAGTCCTCCTTCGCTGGGTTGAAGGGCATAATCCCCGTCTGCTTCTGTAATCTTTACTGGTAACCTGTTCGATACAATAATAGTCTTTCGCATAGTCAGTTTATATAATCTATTGTCTAATTACATTCAATTGGAATAGCACCAACAAAACAAAAAATGCACCCAAAAGAGCGGAACCTACATATATAAATAAATACAATGCTGCTGCAATGGCTATGGTTCATCAACAGGGTTTATCCGGAGCGGATAAGGGCCAAACCTGTATATGTGTGAGAATGCAAGATAAACATTATCAGGGGGAAAAGGAAGTAAAATATCTCCCTTGCTATGATTTACGGCCCAGCGTCATTAATACCACCCCGCAAATAACGATAGCAGCAGCGATACCAATTAACGAGGTGATGGCTTCATTACCAATGGCCCATCCGAGGAAAAGGGCCACAATAGGGTTAATATAGGCATAGGTAGCGGTGAGTCGCGGCGGCGCGTTTTTCGATAACCAGCTGTAAGAGGTGTAGCCTACCAGTGAACCGATGAATACCAGGTAGAGATAAGCCTGCCAGGCTTCAGCGGTCATCAGCGGTAATTTAGCCATTCCACCGGGTTCCAATACAAAACTCACCAGCAGGGAAAACACCCCGCCAGACAACATCTGGATGGCCGTGCTGGTAATTTGTGTGGGCATGGGTAGTCGCGGCACCAGCAAAGTGCCTGCCGCCCAGCAGATATTTCCTCCCACAATAACGATCACCGGCCATAAAGGAAACTGCCGTGCCTCGTGGTGAACAAATGGATTAAACAGCAGGAACAACCCGGCAAACCCCACCACGATGCCAAGCATGGTCATGCCTGATGGCCGTTGCTTACTAAAGAAAGCCCAGTCCATACCCATGATCCAGGCGGGCATAGCAGCCACTATCAGCGCCACGATCCCGGAAGGCATATAATTCACCGCCAGTGCTACCGTAGTGTTCCCGATACCGATCAGCAGCACGCCCACAAAACAGGCGGCGATAAGTTGCCGCCGTTCCGGCCAGGCTTTTTCCCTGAGCGCGCCAACCAGCAACAGGATGCTGCCTGCTACCAGGAAACGCATGGACGATAAAAGAAAGGGCGGCACTACCTTCGTGGCTATCTTCATTCCCAGGTAAGTGGAGCCCCATATAATATATACCGCCAGGAGGCAGAAGATCAGTTTTGAAGACAATACGCTTTTCCCGTTCATGGTTGCTTTCTTTTGGTACGCTGATAGTTCCGGGTTACTTTACTTACATCCCCGCAGGTGCTCATGCTGCACCATTTGCGCGATCCGTTACGGCTTTTATCCAGGAAAAGCCATCCGCAGGCGGGGCATTCCTTTACTTCCGCCAGCCGGCCGGAAGTGAATAATTCCACTGCCGATTTTACAGGCCACCAATATACCTGCTCCAATGCAGGCGCATTGAATTGTAAGGTACCTGCCCCGGCCTGCCAGCCGATCTCAATATTGGCGTAGGCCTCCCCTATGTAGGTATTGAACTGCATGCCGTCGGCAGCTGCAGGTTTCTTTTTTGCCAGGCCGGTGGTAAATAACCGGTGCAGCAATTCCCTCAACGCAATGCTTTTCTCAAAAACCATGGCTGCCTTTTGCGGGTAGTCTTTCGCCAGCCGCTCCAGGGTATGGATAATTTTGGGAGATAAAGCCCGGGTATGCCCATACCATTCCAGCAGGTCTTTAAAACCGTTGAGATAATTATGCGGTATTCCTTTC
>NZ_DATMTE010000951.1:0-1523 GCF_035564935.1 Chitinophaga sp.
CGAGGGCTATCTCAGGGATATTTTTAAAAGGGGAATGGGAGAAGAGGAACGGGGTTATTTGCATGGCCGCGCAAATAACCCGTTATTATTATTTCTTTTTGGCGCCCCTTTTCTTGGGTTTGCCATATTTCAGCATCATCTTTTCTTTGTGGCTTACCTTTTTGTTGGTCTTCATATTTTTAGCCAGCTTCTGGTGAAATGCAGGGCCTGCATCATCCCGTTTGGGCGCTTTCACGAGCGTATTCCGCATGTGGATCTTCGGTTTCTCATCTTCCGTTAATACTTCCGAGATGGTAAGATCCTCTGGCAGCGGCATTTCAGGGATGGTATAATTCATCAGCCGCTCAATTGCTTCGAGAGACGTTGTTTCTGCATCTTTGGTAAACAAAATGGCAATGCCTTTTTTATCTGCCCTGCCGGTTCTCCCGATACGGTGGATATAGTTTTCAGGTACTTCCGGTGTATCAAAATTGATCACATGCGTTACCTCGGCAATATCGAGCCCCCGGGCAATGATATCTGTGGCAATGAGGAAACGGTATTCTCCCTGCTGGAACTTGCGGACGGTATTGAAACGGTGGTTTTGCTCCTTGTTGGAATGAATGATGCCTACCTGGCCGGGAAATTCTTTCTCCAGTTGTTCATGGAGATCATCCGCCAGTTGTTTGGTAGCGGCAAAGATGAGGGTTTTGGTCATGCTTTTATCGTCTGTGATCAGCATTTCCAACAGGTTCACTTTTGTATAAAAGTTAGGCACCCTGTATACTACCTGGTCAATGTTTTCCAGCGGGGTACCGGTAGGCGCCGCTTCTATTCTTACCGGGTTATTAAAATGTGTTTCAATTATTTTCTCCACATCTTCGGTAATGGTGGCAGAAAACATCAGGTTCTGCCTTTTCGGCGGCAACAGGTCCATGATGTTCCTCAACTGGGTACGGAAACCCAGGTTCAGCATTTCATCCACTTCATCAATAATAAGGCGTTTTACCAGCTTCACTTTCAGGGCCCCGCTGAGGATCACGTCGTACAGCCGGCCGGGGGTAGCCACCAGGATATCCAGTTTGTCCTGCACAGCTTCCATCTGCGGGTTCATGTTCACGCCGCCATAAATACCCAGCACCGATACATTCATATAGGTGGTAAGCTTTTTAACGGCTTCCACCACCTGTACTACCAGTTCGCGGGTAGGCACAATAATGAGTACGGTAGGATATTTCTCTTTTGAAAATTTAAACTGCCGCAGGGTGGGCAACAGGTAAGCAAATGTTTTACCTGTACCGGTTTGCGCAATACCGCATACATCCTGGCCGGACATGATCACGGAAAATGCGCGTTGTTGTATAGTGGTAGGTTGTTTATAACCCAGTTCGTCTATCGCGTTTAATAAGGGAGTATTGAGGTTTAAGTCACCAAAAGTCATGATACTGCTATATATGAACGGCAAAGGTAAAGAATTACCGTTTAAGGATTTGTCCTTTGTAAGGCTTATTTCTATACATTAGCACAAAAAAAGCTATGAAAAA
>NZ_DATMTE010000952.1:0-5687 GCF_035564935.1 Chitinophaga sp.
AATCACCGCTTGAAAACACAATTTTCAGGAGCAGGACTGTTATGCCTCTCCGGAGCTGAAAAACCGTCCCGGAGCACTGTATAATAATTTATTATACTCCTCCTCTTCCACTTATTCTTAACAACTGATCACTACTGGTAAAAACAATGCCACTGCGGCCTTACACGCCTGTAAATAATTGCCGGGATACGGTCCATGGCTGCTATGCAGTACCCGGAAAATGCGGTAGCAATTTTATCACCCAAAAAACAACTACGGTCTCATGAAAAAACAGTATTCTTCCAATGACAGTACGCATGGCGGGCGCGGGTTCCCTGCCTATACCGGAAAATGGATATTACGGGGTATCCTCTTGTTGTGCCTCAGCACCGGCGTATTTCTAAGCGCGCGGGCACAACAGGCAAAGACCATCACAGGCGTGGTCAGGGACGATGCCGCCAACCCGCTGCCTGGTGTAGGGATCACAGCTAAAGGCTTTCCTGTGCATGCCACCACCAACGACCAGGGCAGGTACCGTATTGATGTACCCGCCAACGCCACCACACTGGTATTCACTTACATAGGGAAAGAAACCAGGGAAATACCGCTAACGGCTGCACTAACATATGATGTGATCCTCCTGGGCCAAAGCAAAGACCTCAGCGAAGTGGTTATCTCTACCGGTTATATGACCCAGCGGAAAGCAGACCTCACTGGCGCCATCACGGTAATAAACCGGTCCGACTTTGCCAAAAATCCCAGCGCCAACGTAATGCGCTCCATGCAGGGAAAGATACCCGGCCTATATATCACTACCGACGGAAACCCCGCAGAGAATGTAGGCATACAGGTAAGAGGTATCACCTCTATCAACTCCTCACCACCCTTGATCGTGCTGGACGGCCAGCCCGTTAACATCAACCTGCGCGATATCAATCCTAATGATATTGAATCCATGCAGGTGCTCAAAGATGCTGCCTCCGCATCCATTTACGGATCAAGAGCAGCCGGCGGGGTTATCCTCATAAATACAAGGAGAGGCAAATCAGGAGAAACCAGGGTTACCTATGAAAGCTATGTAGGCGTATCCAAAATAACAGGCGTACCGGATATGCTGGACGCAAACGGCTACGGAAGAGCGCTCTGGCAGGCTACCGTTAACGACGGAGACGACCCTGCTGCTGCCATCCGCATTTATAAATACGACTGGAACCGCGATAAGAACGGCATACCCGTTTTAAATGCTGTAACTCCTGTGGAATGGTTAAACGCGGACAAAACTATGCCGTCTTCCAACACTAACTGGTTCAAAGAAGGCACCCGTACAGGCATCCGGCAAAACCACCAGATCACCATCACCGGCGGAAAAGAACATTTATCCAGCCTGTTCTCGTTCAACTATTACGATAACCAGGGAACACAGATCACCTCCTCTTTCAGACGTTATTCTGCACGTTTTAACAATGAATACGAAATGCTGAAAGGAAGACTCACCATAGGAGAAAATTTTACCATGACCAATCTCCGGATAAGAGACATCAACAGCACCTATGGCTTCCTGGTAATGCCGCCCAATATACCCGTATACGATAACAACGGCGGATGGGGCGGTGTAGCTATGGCGCTGGGAATGGACGACTTCAACAACCCTGTAAGGGACCTGGAGATCAATAAAGACAATAAAGGCAACTTCCTGAAGATACTGGGTACCGGTTACGCCAACCTCAAGATCCTCGATAACCTGGCTTTTAAAACACAGTTTGGCCTGGACTATAACATGTGGTACGACCGGAACATCGAACATAAATGGAAGGAAGCAGGCGGCAAAAGCAGCGATATCAACGGCGTCAGACAAAACAACTGGCAAAACATCGGCCGCACCTGGACAAACACGCTTATCTACAACCTGAAGTTCGGCAAGAATCTCTTCGACATATTAGGCGGTATAGAAACCTACCGGTATGTATATGAATTCACCAATGCCTACCGCAACAATATCCTGCTGGAAAGCCGGGACTATGCATATCTGTCTGCCGCCACAGGCGATAATAAATCATTGGCCGGCGGTGGTGATGAAAGGACGCTGTTATCTTTTTTTGGTAAGATCAACTACTCCTATGAGTCAAAATACTTGTTATCTGCCACCATCCGTCGCGATGGTTCTTCCGTATTCGGGGAGAATAACCGGTACAGCACCTTCCCAGCATTTTCTGCCGGATGGAGGATCAGCCAGGAACCTTTTCTAAAGAATGCCGGATTCCTGAACGACCTGAAACTGCGGGCCAGCTGGGGCCAGAACGGTAACTCCGCCCCGCTCACCGCCGGCAGCCTCGTAAACATTTACCTCGGGGATTTTGATGGCACTGCCTATGCTATCGGTGGCAACCAAACAGGCAGTATCCCCTCCGGATACCGCAGGAACAGCCTGGGCAACCCCGACCTGAAATGGGAAACCACCACGCAAACAAACATCGGCGCCGATTTCAGCTTCCTGGACGACCGCCTCTCAGGATCTTTCGACTGGTTCAATAAAAAAACAACAGACATGCTCTTCCAACCGCCCTACATTGGCGCATTGGGTGAAGGCGGCTACCGCTGGGTAAACGCTGCTGACATGACCAACCAGGGCTACGAATTGCTGCTCAGCTGGGGCGAAAAGAAACGGGAATTTACTTACCGCGTCACTGCCAATGTATCCGCATATAAGAACAAAATCAACTCCATACCGGAAAACGTAAAGTATACATACGGCGGTAACGGCCTGCTGGACAATATTATTGGCCGCCCCCTCAACTCCTTCTATGGCCTCGTGGCAGACGGTATCTTCAAAACCCAGGAAGAAGTAGATAATTCCCCGCAACAACAAGGGAAAGGTGTAGGCCGCATCCGGTACAAAGACCTTGACGGCGACGGCGTGATCAACGAAACCTACGACCGTACCTGGATAGGTGTAAGAGATCCTAAACTGATGGCCGGATTAAACCTGGAAGCAACCTATAAAAATTGGGATATCACCATCTTTGTCCAGGGAGTGTTTGGCAACAGCGTTTACAACAACTGGAAAGAACTCAGTGACTTCTGGAACATCGGCGTACAAAACGACCGGAACCACCCTTCCCGGATACTCGAAGCCTGGTCGCCATCCAATCCCAACTCTGACATTCCAGCCCTCTCCCGCCGCGATGCCAACGGGGAAAAACGGATGTCTACCTATTTCATTGAAGATGGCTCATACATCAAACTAAGAACAGTAGATATCGGCTATACTCTTCCTAATAGCTTAATGGAAAAATGGCACATGAACCGGGTCAGGGTATACATATCAGGACAAAACCTCCTCAACTTTAAAAAGACATGGGGTAAGGACAAATTTACCGGCGGAGATCCTGAAAATCCCAATGAAGCCTACCCACTGCCTGTTAACGGTCTCTTTGGATTGAATGTCACCTTTTAAACGAACAACATGAAAACACGTACTATAATATTCATCAGCCTGATCGCCCTGCTCACTGCCGGATGTAAAAACTTCCTGGACGTAAAACCGAAAGGAGTATTATCCGAAGAACAGGTAGAGGGCGCCGACCAGATAGAGAACTTCGTGGTTGCTGCTTACTCCTATATGCCCTCTCTTGGCTACGGAGATACACATGCGCCGTGGATTCAAAGCGTAAGGTCTGACGACGCCTATAAAGGCGGCGGTGGCCTCAGTGACCAAACACCCTGGTATGAAATGGAAATATTTACCGGCGTAACGTCCAACATCGGCAACAACGACGGTCCCTGGTACCGTGGCTACTGCGGCATCAGCAGGGCCAATACCGCCCTGCGTTTGCTGAACAAAGTAGATCCCAACAGCTTCAAGGCCCGTGATCAACGCATCGCAGAAATGAAGTTTATCCGGGGATGGATATACCTGGGCATGAAACTACGCTGGAACTATGTGCCCTATATAGATGATGAAGTAAAGAATGATGCCATCATAGTAGAAGGTATCTCCAACCGCCCTCCGGAAATGATCAACGATCTGCCCCTGTGGGATAAGATCATCAAAGACTTTGAAGATGCTGCCGGAGTGCTGCCCGAAACACAGTCAGAAAAAGGCAGGCCTACCAGGTATGCAGCACACGCACTGGCAGCAAAGGCTTTGCTGTTCAGGGCCTATGAAAAAAATGACCGGCACCAGGTCACCATTATCAACCAGGAAACACTCAACAAAGCACTGACCCATATCGATGCTATCACAGCCAAAGACGGCGCTATGTTTGATCTCACGCCCGACTTTGCAGAAAATTTCATGATAGAATATGATAACAACACCAAAGAATCATTATGGGAAATACAATATTCTATTGATGATGGCACCACCAATGGCCGCGTTAACTGGGGCGACCAGCTCAATGCTCCCTGGTGGAATCCCTGGTTCAGCTGCTGCGACTTCCACAAGGTGTCCTACACCATGATCAATGCATTTAAAACAGATGGTACCGGGCTCCCCGATTTCGATAACTATAACAATACAGAAATGGGCGGCCAGCAATACAAACAGTTCTTCACCGCCCATGCTTTTGATCCCCGCATGGGCCATACCGTTGCCATTCCGGGATATCCCTGGAAATATGACAACCATCTTCTTTTTGAAGAATCCGGCTCCCGTGCCCCCTTCCAGTACGGGTATTTCAATTCCATGAAAGAACAGGTACATCCCAGCTGCAACTGTATGTACAAACCTTTCTATGTACAGAACAGCATGAATAAAAAAGAGATCCGCTATGCAGAAGTATTGCTGTGGAAAGCAGAAATACTGATACAGCTGGGACGCTTTAATGAAGCACTCCCGCTGATCAACAGGGTCAGGGCGCGGGCTGCCCATAGCACCGGACGGCTGAAGAAAGACGACGGCTCCCTGTGGTTGAACTATAAAATTGAAGAATATAAACCCGGCATCAACTGCAACTGGACCAAAGAATTTGCCTGGCAGGCACTCATGTGGGAAGACCGCCTGGAGCTGGCCTGCGAAGGAAGAAGGTACTTCGACCTCATGCGCTGGGGTGTGCTGGAACCCGTAATGAATGCATTCCTTAACAAGGAAAAGAACCGGTTCGACTGGTTCCGTGTAGCGCATTTCACCGCCGGCAGGGACGAATTCCTGCCCATTCCACAGGCACAGATGAACTGGTCGAAAGGTGGTTACAAACAAAATCCCGGATATTGAGTGTCCTGAATGATTTGATAACCGGAGCCGTGTAACGGAAGACTGCTACGCACGGTTCTAACAGAATTTCAGGCTGGGATGCCTGGGGTTACTTACTAAAACATACACGCCATGAGAAAATTCCTGCTATTTGCCTTCGGCACATTATTATTGACAGCAGCTGCCTGCAAAAAATCAGTGGATGACATTACCAAACCAGGCGTTAGTTTGCCGGCTGTTACTGATCTTACCTTACAGCAAACAGATGCCAACAACGTAAAGATATCCTGGAAAATACCCGGTAATATCCCGGTGGCAATACAACAACCACTGAACGTATACATAGAAGTGAACCAGGTGCTTACCGTGATGAAAACCGTAAACGTAGCCACCGCTACATTACCCGGTGCCCCACTGGAATATGCCTTCACACTACCCGACCCGGCACAAACCTATCACTTTACGGTAAAGCTGAACGGGCAAACCCAGAAAACGGATAACAATTACTCTGGCAATA
>NZ_DATMTE010000953.1:0-2732 GCF_035564935.1 Chitinophaga sp.
TTTCATCTGAAAATCGTTTATTGTTTTAATTACTTACCAGGCTATTGCCAGTTCACCATTCACATTTTCCACAATAAAATTATTCCCGAAGCGGGCATCGCCTTTTCTGACAACCACTTTTCCTGTTTTCC
Source organism: Chitinophaga sp. (assembly GCF_035564935.1). Lineage (GTDB taxonomy): Bacteria > Bacteroidota > Bacteroidia > Chitinophagales > Chitinophagaceae > Chitinophaga. The sequence goes on from NZ_DATMTE010000953.1 coordinate 132, forward strand.
ACGGGTATGCTGAATTAATATACGCCCTTAACTCTTCAGCTGTAATATCATTATCCGGAAATATTCGGACAGTAGCATGCCGGAGGCCGTTGATCCTTATCCGCCGCCGGATGTCCCGGTCGCCCGAATAGGTTTCCCGGCACGACACAATCCCCTCCTGTTGTGTAACAAAAATACGGCATTCCTTATGCCATGCCGGGGGAAAGGAATAGGAGGCACTTCCATTATGCAATGTTGTTTCATAGCCAGTTAAAATGGGCGCTCCTTCCGGAAATTTTAAAAACTGTTTTACGGTGGTGTTGGGTGTAAAGCCCGAGAAATAAAAAGCATTGTTGCTCCTGGATATGGTCAGTACCGGGGCTTTAACCCCGGGGCTTTGCTTTTGTACAAGCAACCGGTAGCCAAACTCCTGCATGGCATACCGGAGCAGTAACGGGCCGGTAAACCATTGGCCGGGGTTATCGGGGGTTAATAATTTACTGCCTTTAGAACTGCTGGAGTTGGTACCTCTTATGTACACTACTCTTCCCCCGTTCCAGGCAGGAGTGGATCTCGTCCACACTACATCCCGGCTGTTGCCGGCTTGCGCCATGGTAGCCAGTATCTTCGTAGAGGTATCTGCCTTGTTGCTGATCACCGTACTGATACCACCACCGCAAAATAAGGCTCTGTGCAGAATGCTATCAGGATATTGCTGTTGTTCAAGACGATCGTTTTCAAAATGCGTGCTAAGACTGAACACGCCGTCCAGCGGCCGGATATTATCCAGGTTCAGTAACCTTGCAAAGGCTGATCCGATATGATCAGCGGGACCATATACAACAAGTTGCCCGCCGGTTTCCACAAAGCTGATCAACGCTTTCTCCAGGGGAGAACCCGCAGAAGGCACTACGGACACTAATACAGACTGCTGAAAAAAGCCAGGTTTTTGTGTGATCACCTGCCGGAAAGAACTGGTGGAAATGATCGTATTGAGAGGTAACCCTTCATTAATGCCCTGGCGCATAAACCAGTCGCCGAAATATATTTCAGGAAGACGGTTATCTTTTCCGCCTGCCCATTCATGATATTCTTCAAAGGGATATACCCAAACCAGCGGGCCGGGCGCAGTTGGTGCGTCATAACGGGCCCGCAGAATATGTGGTATTACTTCATCTGCCGCCTGCACCGGCATATCTCCATAAGAATTATCTATTGAAAGAATGTTCAGGTAAGCAGGAAGGGAAACATTCCCTTTTGCATCTATGCGGCTCACAGACATAGGAAGATAGATATCATGCGGTTCTCCACCGTACCTGTCGAACCAGGGACTATTCACCCACCAGGGATCGTGCACATAGTAACGGAACAGGTACCTGTTATCCGGTACTTCGGCAATACGCGACATGTACCCCACCAGCTCCATGCCATAGTCCCCGTCCAGCGCAGCCCAGGGAGAATTGGGAGGCGGCATGATGTTGAAACCGCCTGAATAAATATCTTTCAGATCTACGCCATCCCGGGCCAGATCTATACCGGCAGAAAGATTGGTGCCTCTTGTTTGTATCTGAAAAGTGGGGCACTCTTTTCTGAACAGCTGCCAGAACTCAAGTATTTTTGATCTTACCTCGGACAATTTGCCGGCATCGAACTTTTTCCCGTCAAACAATACGCCGGATGACGACCAGGCTTCCATTCCATAACCAATCCCATTACTGAACCAGATAAAGTCATAACCCATATCCGTAAGGAAATGACGGCATTGTCTTCCAAAAAAAACACCAAAAGGGGTGTTATCCGGGATGCCCCGCGGGAAACCTGCATATGCCATTTTATCCCCTTTGAGCACAGCATAACAGCTTACGAAGGATTTCTTTCCCATCGCATTACCTCCCAGTACTTCAGGATGATTTTTATACTTAAAATCAGAATGTGCAAATTCAGGCCCCGGATCAAAAGTAGCGCCTATACGTATAACCTTTCCCGTTATACGATGCCCCGCGTCTTTCAGGGTTTGAATGATAAAACGTAAATCACTGTAAGAAAATACCGGCGGCTTCTCAATATAATAATAAGCCCTTTCATGCAGGGAAAGTGAATCCGGGCCGGAGCCAACAGCATGTTCAGTATTAGGGTTCCCCATATACCGGGCCCATTCCAGTTGCTGTTCCGGGCGGCCGGTGTACTGCAGTATCTCTGAGCCATCAGATGCCCATAGCATCACGGATATAGTGTCTGCATGACGAAGCAGGGATTGCCACTGCGTAAACATTTCCTGTGCCACCGCCCTTATATATGCTTTGTCATTTTTTTTGAACGGTTTTAAAGAGGCTTCCAGGGTTACATTTTGAAATGGTTGTCCTTTCAATGTAACGATCTGCTGCGCAGATACCGTGCTATTTACGGTTACTCCGCATAAGCATGCAAGACATAAGCATTGCAGAAAAGTTTTCATCACTATTTTTTTAGGTCCTGTCAGCGGACAATAACGGCCTCAATATTTAAAAATACCGCTATCTTTTTAATCGTTTCTGCATGATGGCCTATGCCTAGTGCAAAATGGTGTGTGGGACCTTCTTTCACCCAGTTTTCCAGGAAAGTTCTTACATCCGGTTTAAAGAA
>NZ_DATMTE010000954.1:0-6204 GCF_035564935.1 Chitinophaga sp.
TCCTGTAATCAGTAGAATCAGCGTAATCCTGAGTCAGACAACATCCCGCTTATACCAACAAAACACAGGCTAAAAAACTCCTGTAATCAGTAAAATCAGCGTAATCCTGAGTCAGACAAAATCCGCTACAAGACAAACGCCGAAGGCGTTTAAATCAATATCCCCGCGATGGCAGCGGACATATAAGACGCCAGCGTGCCGCATAACAGCGCTTTCAGCCCCAGTTTAGCCAGGTCGGACCTCCGGTCGGGGGCAAGCTCGCCGATGCCGCCAATCTGCATCCCTACACTGCTGAAATTGGCAAAGCCGGCAATCGCAATGGTAACAATGGCAATACCCTTGGAGGTTAACACCGGAACAGTTTTATCAGTAAGACTTTTAAACGCTACAAACTCATTAATGGTAAGTTTCTGGCCCAACAAGGTTGCTACATTCTGCACATCGCCCTGGGGCACGCCCATGGCCCAGGCCATTGGCATAAACACTTTCCCGAAGATCCAGTCGAGGCTGAGATTGAAGTCAGGATTGAAAGTATGACCAATATGGATCAGGATCCAGTCGATCAGCGCAATGAATGCAATAAACCCGATCAGCATGGCAATCACGTTCATGGCTATTTTAAAACCATCGCCGGCACCGTGTGAAATGGCGTCGATCACGTTGGTGTAGTTACTCTTTACTTCCATTTTAACACGGCCCATCGTTACACTTTCTTCCGTTTCCGGGAAAACGATCTTGGAAATCACCAGTGCGCCGGGAGCAGCCATGAGACTGGCTGTGATCAGGAAGGGCGCAATGTGCAATCCTGCCTGCAACCCCATGTTTACATACACCACCAGGATACCGCCAGCAATACAGGCCAGGCTACCACTCATAGACGCCAGGATCTCGCTCCTGGTCATACTTGATAAGTAGGGCCGGATCATTACCTGCGCTTCTACCTGCCCTACAAATGCACTCGCCACATTGCTCAACGCTTCCGCACCGCTAACACGCATCACATAGTTCATCGCCCGGGCAATTACCGCCACTACGCGCTGCATGATGCCGTAGTGATATAAAACCGCTACCAGCACACACACCAGGATGATGGTAGCCGTTACGTTAAAAGCAAATACAAATCCCCCCGCCGCATAATCCTTCAACCCTGTACCATCCGGCTGGGATACGCCAATACCGCCGTACACAAAGGCCGCGCCTTTACGGGCAAAGGCTTCCAGCTTACCCATTGCATCTCCCACCCGCTGGAAGAACCAGGTAATAGGGGGCACCTTAAATACCAGGAAACCGATCAATACCTGTAAGCCAATACCACTGAACACCAGCCTGTAATTGATCTTACTTCTGTTATTGGAGAATAGAAAGGCTATACCCAAAATAAGTACAATGCCTATGATGCCCTGAAAGCGTTCCATAAATGCAAATAAATCGTAAAATGTATGCAATGAAGCGACGAAGATAAGTTTTTTTGACGTGGTGCAGATCGGGAACCATCAGCTCATATAATTTTTCAGAAAAAATATATTTAGAAATGTATTTTTATTGCTTTCGCAATCGAATGAATAAACCAATGCAGCGTATTCACTATCGTTTAACCGCCACGTTATGTCTGGCGCTATTTGCCTGTGGACAAGGAAATCAGCCTAAAGACGGAAACAAACACGAACAAGATTCTATTGCCATGCGGGAGCAGTTTGCCACCTCGCCCGTATTGGATGCCAAAACAGCCATCGGTCAGATGCAGGTCGATAAAGGCCTGGAAGTGCAGCTGGTAGCCGCAGAACCCATGGTGGTAGCCCCTGTAACCATGTCGTTTGATGACCGCGGTCGCATGTGGGTAGTTGAAATGACCGGTTTTATGCCCGATACCACCGGCACCGGGGAAGATAAGCCCGATGGAAAAATCGTGATCCTGGAAGATACAGACCGCGACGGCGTGATGGATAAACGCACCGTGTTCCTCGACTCACTGGTGCTGCCAAGAGCCATATGCCTGATAGAAAACGGCGTATTGGTGGCTACACCTCCGCAACTGTGGTTCATAGAAAATAATGGTGATAAACCCGGTAAGAAAACCCTGGTGGACGATCAATATGCTGCCGGCGGAAATGTGGAACATCAGCCCAACGGTTTGCTGCGCGCCATGGATAACTGGATCTACAACGCAAAATCGGATAGGCGTTACCGTAAGGAGGGAAATAAATGGCTGAAAGAGTCTACCCACTTCCGCGGCCAATGGGGTATTACCCAGGATGATCATGGACGTCTTTATTATAATAACAACTCCGAAAACCTCCTGGGCGATTACTTTTCACCCGGTTTGGGCGGCACTAATCCCCAGCAGAATAATGCGGCCGGTTTCGATCAGAAAATAGTACCCGATAACCGTACTTATCCGGCTCATCCTACACCCGGCGTAAACCGAGGTTACCAGAAAGGCACGCTGGACGACAGCCTGCGCCTGGTGAATTTTACCGCCGCCTGCGGCCCGATGATCTACCGCGGCAACCTGCTGCCGGCTACTTATGCAGGCAACGCATTTGTGGCAGAGCCCTCCGCCAACCTGATCAAAAGGAATATTTTGTCAGACAGCGGCTACATTGTGAAAGGGGTACAGGCCTATAAAGGAAAGGAATTTCTGGCCAGCACAGATGAGCGCTTCCGCCCGGTGGATTTGCGTACCGGCCCCGACGGGGCGTTGTACATTGCCGATATGTATCGCGGTATCCTGCAGCATAAAACCTATATTACAGAATACCTGAAGAATGAAATAAAGATGCGTAACCTTACGCTGCCGCTGAACTGCGGCCGTATTTACCGGATCATTCCTGCAGGCAGCAAACCGCAGCCGGTAACGTTTGAACTTACGCCTGCTTTTCTCGGTAAAATGCTGGGTAACGAAAATGGTATTTTGAGAGATAAAGCGCAGCAACTCATCATTGATCAGCACTTAACAGCCATGGCGCCCGAACTGAGAACCATGCTCAAAGATGCCACGCATCCGCTCACACAGATCCACGCCCTCTGGACCCTGGAAGGGCTGCACAGCCTTACAGCAGAAGATATCAGCTGGATCTGGCAACAAGCCGATGCCGGTTTAAAATTGCAGGGGCTCGCAGCATTACCATCGGTATTGAACAGCGGCAGTATCAAGGCAACCGTAGCAGCGCTGGATTCCTTATCAAACAACCCTTACCTGGCGCCGGCAGTGGCTTATATATTGCCGGCAGTAGGAAAACTGGATAAAACAGCGGCCACACATCTGGAAGATAAGATGATAAAAGCGTATGCGCCTGACCGTTATGTGTCTGCCGCGCTGGTGAACAATGCCGCCAACAGGGAAGAGGCTTTACTGAAACAGGTAATTGCCTGGAACCCCGACACTACATTGGTATTGCGCCGTCAGCTGCAACTGGTACTGAAGAACATGGACAGTAAAGCCAACGCTAAAAAGATGGAAGCCTTGCGGAAAGAATTGCCAGGAGGATATAAGATCTTTAATACCGTATGCCAAACCTGTCATGGTAAAAGCGGGGAAGGCATCGCCTCCATGGCGCCACCGCTGAATGAAAGCAACTGGGTGAACGGTAATAAGAAAGCATTTATATCTATTGTATTATTCGGTCTCACCGGACCGGTAGAAGTACACGGAAAGATGTACAAAGCCCCCGAAATAAACGGCGATATGCCGGGTATAGGTGGTAGCGATGAATTTAGCGATGCTGATATTGCACAGCTGCTTACCTTCCTGCGCAGCGCCTGGAAAAATAAAGCCGATAAAGTGACCGCCGCTGATATCCAACAGGTGCGGAAACTGCACAATGGCCGCCAGAAGCCTTTCACAGCGGGCGAATTAGCGAATTAACCTTTTGTTGTAAATAAAAGTCCTATATTTGCCGGATACAATTATTCATTAATTGCATCCGGCAAATTACATATTACCCTTACTCAATACACCCCGTGCATCCAAATGCACGTGCGGGTTTCTTTTGCCGTTCTTATCCTGCCCAAAAGACTTCAACAATTAAGCCCGGGCAACTTTTAGCATATAAAGTGTTGTACCCGGGGGGATAACTGCATCTGCACAGTTTTATTCCATTAGTATTTCCAAAACAATCTTATAAAATCAGTTTTATGAATCATCGGATAGCACGATGGGCGGTTTATTTTTTATGCCTGTTGCTGGATGTGAGCGTGGCTGCAAGCCTTTATCGCGGTTATTTAAGCGGATGGATCCTGTTACCTGTAGCAGTGGGCCTTACCCTGCTTACGATCTACGACCGGTTGCAGGGTAAGCATGCGCTGCTGCGGAATTATCCCTTGCTGGGCCGGCTGCGTTACCTGCTGGAACAGATAAGGCCGGAAATGCGGCAGTACTTTTTTGAATCAGATACAGACGGGCGGCCCTTCAGTCGCCGGCAGCGCGCAGTAGTGTATCAACGCGCGAAAGATGTAAAACAAACGGTGGCTTTTGGGGCGCTGGACAATATGTACGAACCGGGCTATGAATGGGCGGCCCATACGGCGTTTCCCACTAAGGTAAAACCGGAGTCGCTGCGGGTGAACATCGGGAATGAACAATGCGATAAGCCTTATAATGCCAGCCTGCTGAACATCAGCGCCATGAGTTACGGCGCGTTGAGTAAAACAGCGATCGCCTCTCTCAATGGCGGCGCGCAGATAGGCAATTTTGCACACAATACGGGGGAGGGCGGGATCAGCCCTTATCACCTGCAGCATGGCGGCCACCTGATCTGGCAGATCGGTACAGGCTACTTCGGCTGCCGGGATGAAAGCGGCAACTTTTCCCCGGAAGTATTTGCTGCGGCAGCAAATGAACCGGCTGTAAAAATGATTGAAGTGAAGCTGAGCCAGGGCGCCAAACCCGGTAAGGGCGGCGTATTGCCGGCCGCCAAAAACACTCCTGAAATTGCAGGTATCCGTAAAGTAAAACCGGGTGTAAGCGTACTATCGCCTGCAGGCCATACCGCCTTCAGCAATGAGTATGAAATGCTGGCTTTTCTGCAACAGTTACGTAAGCTTTCCGGGGGCAAGCCGGTAGGGTTTAAGCTGTGCGTGGGCCGTGCAGATGAGTTTGAACGTATCTGCACAGCCATGGTAAACACGGGTATTTATCCTGATTTTATCACAGTAGATGGCGCGGAAGGCGGTACCGGTGCGGCTCCGCTGGAGTTCACCGATTCCATCGGCATGCCTTTGTACGATGCACTGGCACTGGTAACCAACCTGCTGAAACATCACCGGTTGAAGCAACACGTACGCATTATTGCCAGCGGAAAAATAATTACCGGCTTCGACATACTAAAAGTACTGGCAATGGGTGCGGATGCCTGTTACAGCGCCCGGGGAATGATGCTGGCCCTGGGTTGTATCCAGGCGCTGCAATGCGATAGCGGCAGTTGTCCTGTGGGGGTGGCTACGCAGGACCCGCATTTGTACCAGGGAGTAAATGTGGCCGACAAAAAAGTACGGGTAGCCAATTATCACCGTAACACCATTGCGGCACTGGCGGAACTCATGGGCGCCTGCGGATTTGCTTCCGCAGAGAAGGTGGATCCTGCCGCCCTGTACAGGCGTGTAACCAGAACGGATATACGATCTTATGAAGAAATATATGCTCCGGATCATAACAGTAAAGCAGGCGCATTGCTGTACCCGGGGCCATCTGTAAACAACTGACATAAAACCCGGTTATCATGAAAAAGAAACAGATCATTGTGTCCCTACATGATTACGAAATCCTTAAAACCCTGTGCTATCACGCACCGGGTACGGACAAACTGAGAGAAGAGCTTGAAAGGGCCACTATCAGGAAAGGTAAAGTACCTGCCGATGTAGTGCAGGTAAACTCTACCCTGCGGTTCAGGGATGAGCGTAGTGGGGCTATCAGAAACGTACAGCTGGTATTGCCGGCTGCCAGCAATTTACAGCTGGGTAAATTATCGATCCTTTCTCCCATAGGCACCGCCTTATTGGGATACAGCACCGGTGATATAATAGATTGGGAAGTGCCTGCGGGAAAAACGCAGCTGCATATCCTGGATGTAATTAATACGGAAGTAAACGTATAGAAGAAGCTATTAGTGTTAGCGATCAAATATGTATCACAGAGCAAAAAAAGCCCTGGCGTCTGCCAGGGCTTCCTTTTTTTATTGGTAAGTTATTTTATCGCCGTATTTGATA
>NZ_DATMTE010000955.1:0-2226 GCF_035564935.1 Chitinophaga sp.
ATCAAATCAGTGTAATCAGTTTAATCCTGAGTCAGACAACATCCGCTGTATTTAAAAAGCAAAATCAATGAAATCATCAAAATCAGCGTAATCAGCGTTCCAAGACAAAATTCGCGCGTATCTTTGCGTGATGGCAATCAATTTAGAAGCATACCACGAAGTACTCGACCGGCTAAAACCATTTCACGCCCGGCTGGTAGCCGTTTCCAAAACGAAACCGGCAGAGGATATTGCTGCGTTCTATGCAGCAGGACAAAGGATCTTCGGCGAAAACTACGTACAGGAACTTACAGAAAAACAAGCGCTTTTACCGGCAGACATAGAATGGCATTTTATTGGTCACCTGCAATCCAATAAAGTGAAGTTCATTGCGCCGTTTGTACATACCATTCATGCCGTAGACAGTTTAAAACTGCTGCAGGAAATCAATAAACAGGCGGCCAAACATCAACGGATCATTCATTGCCTGTTACAGGTGCACATTGCGGCAGAAGAAACAAAGTTTGGCATGGATGCACAGGAGTTGCAGCAACTGTTGCAAGCTTACCAGGCCAATCCACCCGCTTTTGCACAGGTGCGCATTGCCGGCATGATGGGTATGGCTACCAACACCACCAACGAAACACAGATCCGCGAAGAGTTCCACCAGCTCCATGAATTATTCGGGTCCGTTAAAACCACTTACTTTAACAACGAACCGTATTTTAAAGAACTGTCCATTGGCATGAGCGCCGACTATCACCTTGCCCTGAAGGAAGGGAGTACCCTGGTGCGTATCGGCAGCCTGCTTTTTGGAGAAAGGAACTATTCAAAATTGTAATCTTATGAGAAAATTATCCATCTTCCTCGCAGGTATAGGCCTGGCTTTCAGTGCCTGTAACACCGGCCATACCGCTAAAAGTATTGCCAATGGTGTGTGGCAGGCCAAACTGCATCGCAACGATGGCGCAGATATCGTTTTTAATTTCGAAGTAAAAGATACCGCTGGCAAAAAAGTGCTTTACGTACTCAATGCAACAGACAAATTACTGGTAGACGAAGTTACTGTAACAGGCGATTCCCTCCTGATCAAAATGCCTTTCTTTGATTCGGAGTTCAAGGCAAAGCTTAACTCCGACAGCGCCGCGGAAGGCCTCTGGATCAGGCACCTGGCCGATAAGGATGTAAGCATTCCTTTCTCCGCAGTAGCAGGCAAAGCGGAACGCTTCTCGGTTGCCACACCCGCCACAGCTAATGTGTCGGGCCGCTGGGTAACGCAGTTCGTATCTTCAAAAGATAAGGACAAAGCGCCTTCCACCGCTATCGGTGAGTTCAAACAATCCGGTAACACCGTACACGGCACCTTCCTCACCACTACCGGCGATTACCGCTTCCTCGACGGCGTTGTAGACGGCGATAGCCTCCGCCTTTCCACCTTCGACGGCTCCCATGCTTACCTCTTTACCGCCCGCGTGGAGAAAGACAGCATCACAGGCGGCCGCTTCTTTGCCGGCATCGGCGACGGGCTGGAATACTGGTCGGCCGTGAAAAACGACACCGCCAAACTCCCCGATGAAAGGACCATTGCCACCATGAAACCCGGTCAGCAACAACTGGACTTCACTTTCCCCGATCTCAACGGCAATAAGGTGAGTATCAAAGACGACCGCTTCAAAAATAAAGTGGTCATCATTACCCTCATGGGTTCCTGGTGCCCTAATTGTATGGACGAAACCGGCTTCCTCAGCAAATGGTACGAAAAGAACAAAGACCGCGGCGTAGAAGTGATAGGGCTCGCCTACGAACGCACTACCGATTTTGATAAGTCGAAACGTGCCCTGGAAGGCTTCCTGAAACGCTTTGACGTACACTACCCGGTGCTGATCACCGGTGTAACGCCCGCCGATCCCGAAAAAGGAGAGAAAACACTCCCGCAGCTTACCGGTATCAAAGGCTTTCCTACTACCATCTTCATTGATAAAAAGGGAAACGTACAGGAGGTGCATACCGGCTTCTCCGGCCCCGGAACAGGGGAACATTATGAACAATTCCAGGCCGACTTTAACCGGCTGGTTTCCAATATGCTGGATGCAAAGTAGTACAGATCAAGTCCACCTCATGTCCACCTTCTGTCCACGCTGAAAGCATGAACTAAGTATGGCCCAGGCAGGTGCAAGGCAACTGCCTGGTAGCAGCTGAGTATTGACAGTGTAATCAGTGTAATCAGTTTAATCCGGAGTCAGACAA
>NZ_DATMTE010000956.1:0-2578 GCF_035564935.1 Chitinophaga sp.
GTATATGTTTTACGATGGCGTTATGCCGACACGGTTTATGTACAAAAATGAAGTACGCCGCTTTAATCCGGAAAACTACGCTAAAGCCGTCGAGCAGATGGGCGGAGATGACTTCCATACCAAGGTATGGTGGGAGAAATAGTCAGCTCAAAATGACAGGCTTATAGCCCGATAGTAAAAGCCGTTTGGAGATCATCCAAACGGCTTTTTTCTGTTCATGGGGCAAGCTGGTAAACTCATTTACATAGGCGGCCGTTTCCGTCCTACCAAGTACATATTGACTTAGGTTTGATCAGTGGTTAGCTTTGCAGCTATGAACAACCTTCAAGAAAAACGTAAGCGTATGCTGTCTATGATAGCAGACTGGCAACAGAGCGGAAAAAGTAAGAAAGCTTACTGCGCGGAAAATGGGATCAACGAAGCGACCTTTTATTATTGGTTTTCGCGCATTAAAGAAAATGAAGCATCCCGCGGTAGCTTTATAACAATCAATAAGACGCGGGGAAAGGGCGATATTGAGATTATTTATCCCAACGGTGTACTGATAAAGGCTGAAAATGATCTTGCCCTTGTATCACAGCTGATCCGTCTGTACTGATGTTTGCACTGGGGTCATCGCACCGCTTTTATCTTTATGATGGTTTTTGCGACATGAGAAAATCATTCGACGGACTCTGCGGACTGATCAGTTCGGGCATGCAGCGTCAGGCGACCAGTGGTGAAGTGTTCGTTTTTCTGAACCGTAGCCGTACACATATGAAGCTACTGCACTGGGAAAAAGGAGGCTTTGTACTTTATTATAAGCGCCTGGAGAGCGGTACCTTCATGCCGCCGAACGTAAAAAACGGTGAATTGTCCTGGAGTGACCTGGTACTGATGGTTGAAGGTATACAGGTAGTGAAAAGTGTTCAAAAAAAACGCTATTCACTGGTTTAAAAGTGCTTTTTTTATTGCTTAAGCGCATCTTTTTGTGTATTTTTAGGGTATGCAAACAGAGCTGGAAAACCTCTCGAAAGAAGAGCTTATAAAGATTGCCAGGCAGCAATTGTCGGGGCGGAAATCCTTGGAGCGTAAGACACAGGCACAGCAGGCCGAGATCGAGCGCCTGACCCGGGAGCGTGATTACCTAAAGGCCCAGGTAGAGATGTTCCAGCGGATGCAGTTCGGCCAGAAACGAGAGCGCTTTGAAGGCGATCCTGCTCAGACTATGCTTCCTTTTAATGCGGATCCTGCTGAAGTAGAGCATCAACAGGAAGAAATCAAAGAAAAAATCGAGTATGTGCGCAAGCGCCCCAATCATCACGGGCGGGCAAAACTCCCTGAGCACTTACCGGTAGAAGAGATCGAGATCCACCCCCAGGGAGATCTATCCCGGATGGTGTGCATCGGTAAAGAAATTACCGAAGAGCTCGAATGTGAGCCGGCAAAGTTCTATATCAAACGCTACATCCGTTATAAGTATGCCGCCAAAAACGGTGAAGGTGTAAAGATCGCCGAGCTTCCCGAGCGTGTCATCGCTAAGGGGATCCCGGGGGCCGGCCTGCTGGCGATGATCCTGACCGACAAATACGTGGATCACCTCCCGCTGTATCGGCAGAAGCAGCGGTTTGCGCGGGAAAATATCCACATACCCTCTTCCACAATCGATGGCTGGGCGAAAGAAGCACTGATCAAACTCGAACCGCTTTATGACCAGCTGGTATTCGATACCAAAGCAAAAGGATATCTTCAGGTGGACGAGAGTCCCATTAAAGTGCTGGACAGCGATAAAAAAGGTGCTGCCCACCAAGGGTACTATTGGGTATATTATGCCCCGCTGGAAGGAACGGTGCTTTTCGACTACAGTCCCACCCGGGGCGGTAGTGCCCCATTGCCTATATTGGGCAGCTTCAGCGGTTATCTCCAGACCGATGGCTATGCGGTATACGAAAAGTATGCAAAGAAAAAAGAGGTCACCCACCTTGCCTGTTGGGCACACGCGCGCCGCGAGTTCGAAAGGGCACTGGAAAATGACCGGGCAAGGGCGGAAAAGGCGCTCTGCTATATCCAGCAGCTGTATGCTGTTGAACGCAAGGCAAGGGATGCTGGTCTGGATGCAGAAGCAACCAAACAGCTCCGCCTGGAGGAAGCCTTCCCAGTGGCTAATGAGCTTGGGATGTGGATCGGCAGGGAGATAAAAACTACATTACCAAAAAGTCAGATCGGAAAAGCCATGGACTATGCCGCCGACAGGTGGGATCCGTTGACTGAATACCTTAAAGACGGAAGCCTCCATATAGATAACAACCAAATCGAAAATGCCATCAGGCCCCTGGCCCTGGGACGCAAAAATTACCTGTTCGCCGGAAGCCACGATGCGGCACAAAGGGCAGCAATGATATATTCCTTCTTTGCTATCTGTAAAAAGCATGGTGTGAACCCATTCCAATGGTTAAAGCACACACTGCAAAACATCATGTCCATAAACCACAAGAACCTGAAGGATCTGTACCCGCAGAACTATAAGAAACAAATCGAGCAATCAAATATGTAGTTTATCGGGCGGATACTTCAAAATCTAATTCATAGGCAATTTCAC
>NZ_DATMTE010000957.1:0-6795 GCF_035564935.1 Chitinophaga sp.
ATACTTCCGATGGCTTAACGGATGTATGTTCCAATAAGAAATAGGCTTCCTTCAGGCGCTTTTGAGTGAGCCAATGACCAGGCGTTTCTGAAAACAACGCAAAGAAATCACGTTTAAAGGCCGATAAACTGCGCCCGGTGAGGTAGGCAAAGCGTTCAATACTTACATTGAATTTGTAATGGTGGTTCATGAAATCGGCCAGGTCAATTTTTTCCGGCTGCCCGAAATCGAATAAAATGCCCGCGAGCCCTGGTTGTTGCTGAAGCAAAATAAGCAGCAGTTCTTCCCGTTTCACATCGGCAAGGGCCTCACTGATCTTTCCTTCTCCATTATAATCATTTGCCAGCGACCGGATAAATTCATGGATCATTTTATCCTTCTTCAGCAACAGGAAAGCTTCCTTTTGCCGATGCAGCTGCATTACCGGGGAATGCTTTTTCTGAAATGCTTTCAGGAACTTTTCGTCCAGGATCACCACCACTTTTTCAAATGCCCCGTTTTCTTTTTGTTTGTGATACCTGGCCAGTGCGTTTTTACGCACCATGCAATAGTTTCCCGGCGTTAAAGTATACTTACGGTGACCGTCGTACCCTGTTATCGTTCCTTTAATGAGATATAAAAAAAAGTGCTCCGGCACAAATTGCTCGGGAGATATTTGCGGACCAATATAACAGGATTTAATTTCTGTAAGATGCATGCTGTTTCAGGTATTACGCCACATCTTTCCGCCAGTGCCTGCCATGCAGGAAAGGCTGCGCAGTTGCGTCAATCATTGATGTGGCCACAGTAAGTTATATTGTTTGTTTCATTTTCGCAACTGTATCATAACTGCATTTCTCCCGCGCTAAGGTTTTATATGCCCGAAACTGATCAGGCTTTCTGCTGTTGCCAATACGGCTTCCTCATTGCTTCCTGGCGCCCATCCCAACAGCTTCCGGGCCTTTTCGTTGCTGGCATTCCTGTAAATGCCCACTAAAGGCAGTATGCTTTTAGCTTGTTTATTAAACAGCGCGCTTGCTTTTAGTAACCACGTAGGCAGGCTGCGGGCAGACACCTTGCCGGCTGCCTGCGGCATTTTACGTTTAAGCAGCGCTGCAATTTCCAATAACGACATTGTACCTCCGGATAGTGCAAGGAAACGTTGCCCCGCGGCTGCGGGAGTAATCATGGCACTGATGTGCAGATCTGCCAGATCCCTCACATCCACAATGCCCATCCTGATATCCGGCAACGCCTTCATGCTGCCATCCATTACCTTTTGTAGCAGGCTATGCGCGGCGGATAATGCCGGCCCCAGCGACGGTCCGAAAATAGCCATGGGATTAATGGCCGTGAGTTCCAGCGGCCCGCCTTCCTGCCTGATAAAGTTCCACGCCGCCTTTTCCGCCAGCACCTTTGATTTATTATAGGCGGAGAGCCCTTTCTCGTTGGGATCTGTCCAGCTCTCTTCCGTGATCACGGTGTTCCTGTTCTTATGACTGTATCCTACCGCACCAAAGTTGGAAGTCATCACTACCCGTTTCACGCCTGCATCCCTCGCCGCCTTCAACACCCGCAAGGTGCCATCCACCGCCGGGCGGATCATCTCTTCCTCGCTTTCCGGCAACTCCAGGAATATGGGGGAGGCCACATGCAGCACATAGGTACAACCCGCCATTGCCTCGTTCCACTGCGCATCCCGCACCAGGTCGGCTATCACAAAAGACAGGCGGCTAGAATCCGCTACCCTGGCAGCTTTGAGCATACCTGTCACCTCCGCCTTCCGTTTTTCCGAACGGATAGTTGTTCTCACGGCATATCCTTCCTGCAATAATTGCCATATACAATGTATGGCCACATAACCGTTGCCACCGGTTACCAGTACCAATTTATGATGGTTCATGTTTCTGAAATTGTTTATTCCTATGCAAAATTACCGGCTAACTATACACAAGGTTTTGTTTAAAAGTCCAATGTTTATGTATCCGCGTGTACATGCACACTTTGGTTACAACAACCAATGATTTGGTTATCTCCTGCAGAGTGATTGTTTGGAAATTTGTGTAAACAAATAGCAAACAACATGAAAATTGTAGTAACCGGATCTGTTGGCAACATTGGCAGGCCACTCGTACCAAAGCTGGTGGCAAACGGACACCAGGTGACCGTGATCACCAGTAAACAACACAATGCAGGCGTTATTGAATCGATGGGAGCAAAAGCTGTTACAGGTTCCGTAGAAGATGTAAATTTGCTGACGCGTACTTTCGCCGGGGCGGATATCGTTTACACCATGGTGCCATCGTTTTTTGGCGCGGCGGACCTGCAGGAGTTTTACAGGAGCATTGGCGAAAACTATGAGGAAGCTATCAGGCAATCAGGTGTGAAACGTGTCATTAATTTAAGCAGTTTCGGCGCGCATCTCAGTAAAGGCACCGGCATCATCCTGGGCGTCCATTACGTGGAAGAGATCCTGAATAAACTGGAAAACGTTCAGATCACCCACATGCGACCCGGTTCCTTTTATTACAACCTGCTTGCTTTTGCTGATATGATCAGGAACCAGGGATTCATTGCAGCCAACTATGGCGCAAACGACGTGGTACAACTGGTGCACCCCGGTGATATTGCAGCAGCCATTGCAGATGAAGCGGAACAACCCGGCACACACCGGAAAATCCGTTATGTAATAAGCGATGAACGGACCTGCAACGAAATAGCCGCGGCAATAGGCAGGGAAATCGGTATCCCGGACCTTGAATGGCGCCTGATTTCCGACGAAGACGCTAAAAACAGGCATTTACAGGCCGGCGTTCCTCCTTTACTGGCACAATATCTCACAGAGTTATTCAGCTGCCTGCATAACGGGAAACTGGCGGAAGACCTTGTTCATCACCACCCCGAATACGGGAAAATAAAACTGGAGGATTATGCCAGGGAATTTGCGGTTATTTACAACAGCAAAAATAATTGATAACATATTACAGGCATCTTAACCTGGTCAAATATAAAAAATGAGTAACCACCAGCCGAAACGGATACACAGCATAGCAGCGTTTCACCGCTACAGGGAATTACCGGAACCGGAAAACCCGCTCATCAGCGTTGTAAACGTAGAAGATATCAGCTACACCGGGAAAGCAGAATCGCTGCTGCTTGACTTTTATTCTATTGCCCTCAAACGGCACCAGGATATCAGGTTTAAATACGGGCAGCAGCAGTACGATTTTGACGCCGGCGTAATGTTCTTCGTAGCTCCCGGCCAGCTGTTCAGCATTGAACATACAGCCGGGAAACCAGCCGACTGTTCCGGCTGGGTGTTACTCATACATCCGGATTTTCTCTGGAATACCCCCCTGGCCAAAACCATCAGGAAATATGAATACTTTGACTATGCCGTTCATGAAGCCCTGTTCCTTTCGCCGAAAGAAGAAGCAGTACTGAACAACATTATAGATATCATCCGGAAGGAATATCATTCTTCTATCGACAAGTTCACCCAAAGCATCATCATTCCGCAAATAGAATCCCTGCTCAACTATGCCGAACGCTTTTACCAGCGGCAGTTTGTAACACGGAAAATCACCAATCATCATATCCTGGCCCGCTTTGAGGAAATCCTTTCCGGCTGCCTGGATAGTAACCAGCTGCTGCAAAACGGACTGCCAACAGTACAGTATATGGCCAATGCACTGAATATATCCCCCAATTACCTGGGCACCTTACTACGCACTTTAACCGGAAAAAATACCCAGCAACATATCCACGACAGCCTGATTGAGAAAGCAAAAGAAAAAATTTCCACCACGGCATTGTCGGTCAGTGAAATTGCTTATGAACTGGGATTTGAGCATCCCCAATCCTTCAGCCGCTTCTTTAAATCCAAAACGGGGCTGTCGCCCCTGGCATTCAAAGCCACTTTTAACTAACCACCGGCAGGAGAATTACCGGTTGATGAAATCAAATTTTCCTTCAAAAAATTTCCCTATACCGGGAATGGGGCTGTTGGATTCATTGTTAGCGGCAATAATGCCAAATATAATCAGGATCAATGGAAGAAGGCCGGCTACAGATAAAACAGTACCCAGCGAAGGAATAACAGCTGCTACAATACCGGTAATAACGGCAAGCGCCACGGAGAAAATAATAATACCAAGCGACTGCCCCAGGTGATAGCTGACCAGCGGGTTTCTTTCTTTTGTTTTCTTGTATTCCAGATAGGCAGCAATCCAACCTATCAGGGTAATGTAGGAAATGATGGCGAGGGTTCTGTTTGTCATGAATATCGTATTTTGATATAGCCCAAAAGTATTTCCAGATACCCGCTGAAACTAATTTCAGGCAGCTACAGAGGGTCTACTACCCCGGAAAGGCGCATCTACAATGCGTCTACGAAAAGCATGATTAGTTACCCTTCAATTATTTACGGATAAGTTATATTAATCACTCATGTTCCATCCGTTCCATCAGAACCCCTATTTTTGCTGCATGATAACTACCAGGCGTCTACAGGTTTCCTTTTTAATTTTACTCCTGGGCATCTGCTCCGGCAGAGCCGCTGCTCAGGCTGTACTCATCGACTCCCTGAGACATGCCCTTGCCGCAGATACCAGTCCGGAAAGCCGGATCATGACCACCGCCAAACTGGCAAGAGCCCTGTTCTATAAAAATGTGCATGAAGCCATCAGCCTGGAGCAACAGGCCCTGGTGACCGGAAATTCCTTAAAGGATGGACAATACAAGGCGTTTACCTATGGTACGCTGGCTTACCTGTATGACCAGGTAAAAAATTATGCGGCAGTTCATACTGCTATCGACAGCGCCTTATATTATGCCGGGCGCACAGATAACAAACTGGTGAAGGGCTTTGTATGGCTGCGCAAGGGAATACTTGAATTTTCAGATGAGAAGTACGACCAGTCAATGGCCAGCCTGCTGAAATCCCTGCAGTTACTGGAGGGAAATGAAGCCTATAACTATGAGAATATTGCCTACTATTATATTGCCGGTATTTACTGGAGCAACCATGATATAGATAATTACAACAAGTATATCCGCTTAAGCTGGCAAACGGCTTTGAAAAGCGATGATCCCGACGACCTGTGCCGGGGTTACCAGGCGCTGGGCAATGCTTTCCTGGAGCGCTACCGGGCCGATACCGCCACCCGTTCTTTGCTGGATTCAGCGCTTTACTACAATCACCTGTGCCTGGAAGTGGCCCGCAAAGAGGAAGGCAGGATCATATTCAGTAATACCGCCGCGGTAGCTGCGCTCAATAACGGGGATATATACTTTGAGTATTATCCCGCTGCTTATAAAGACAGTGCAGAAAAATATATCAATATTGCGCTGACCATTGCCTGGCAGATAGGATACCCTGAGGTGGTAGCTAACTGCTACGGTATATTAAGCGAATATGCCATGAAGGAGGGCAGGTACAATGAAGCGGAAAAAATACTGCTGATGGGGCTTACAAAAGCGGAAGAAGATTCCACCACGCGCGACTTTACCAAAGCCCGCATGCTGTCCGGCCTGGCACGCGTTGCCGAGCAAAGCGGGAATACCGCCAAGGCCCTGCGGTACTACAAGGATTACATGAAATACGACAAGGCTTACTTTAATTCCAGTAAGCTTACCAGTATCAATAAGCTGGCAGCCCAATATGAATCCGATAAAAAAGAACAGGCACTCACGGTATTGAAGGAAAAAGCGGCATTTAACAAACAGCTTAACTTCATTTATTTTTGCCTCATCGTGGTTGGCCTGATAGCATTCGTATTCCTGTTCCGCTCCTATCACTTCCGGCTGAAAGCCGCTAAACAACGCCAGTTGCTGCTGGCCAGGGAAAAAGAAGATGCCAGCCTGCAATCGCAACTGGAGGCGCGGCTGCGGGAGGAAGAAGCCGCCCGCCTGCAGGCGGAACAGCAATTACTGCTGGAACGGCAGCAACGCCTCAATAAAGAGTTGCTGGCAGGTACGTTGCGGGTACAGGAAAAGAGTGAACTGCTGCTTACGCTCCGGAATAAAATAACGGGCGAAGCCGGGAACGGTAACATCCTGCGGCAAATGGACCGTATCATCAGCGAGGACCAGCGGCTGGATGAAGATTTTGAAACCCTGAAATCCGATTTTGCAGAAATACATCCTGATTTCTTTTCACAGCTGCAACAGAAAGCGCAAAATAGTCTCACCAGGCTGGATCTCAAGTACTGCTCCTATATCCTGATGGGCCTTTCCAATAAAGAAGTAGCCATGCGGCTCGGTATAGCGCCCAAAAGCATCCGTATGGCCCGTTACCGTATCAAACAAAAACTTGGATTGGAAAAAGACCAGCAACTGGACCAGTATATTCAAAGCCTTGCCTGAGCAAGCCGGAAACCGTTTGTTAATCATTATTAAATCATGTTATGGTAACAAAAAGAATAACGATAGATTATAACAGTGTACTAAAAGCGAAGATTTACTTTTTCTTTAAGAGAAGTATATGGAGATATTTAGCCGCGATGCTGATCATCGCGTACATTTTCCCGTTGAACCCGCCAGGTTTTTTGCTTTCAGGATTGATTTACTTTTTCGTCTTTACCATAGTGATACTGGTGCCGCTGTATCATTTCTCCTCGGTGACGATGGCAAAGAAAATTGACTTTGATGCAGATGTTACCTTTAGTGAAGCGCATATTGTAGTAGCGCATAAGAACAAAGCGTCTACGGAAACAAAAGAATGGACCTGGGTCAGGAACATTGATATCACTGCAAACAATGTATGGCTTGTAACAAACGAGGCGCCTCGTTTCCTCATCTCCCTCAGTAAAAATA
>NZ_DATMTE010000958.1:0-6287 GCF_035564935.1 Chitinophaga sp.
CTGCCAATTCTTTTTTATCTGCGTTAAAAAACCCAGAATCGTTCAATAGAGTAATTTCCTATTTATTATCTTTTAAAAAGGGAACAAGGTATCTACGATTTGTTTTAAACGAAACATTAAAGGGAAACGCCGCCCCATTGCCTTTTCAAAGAGATGCCATTGAAGCAATTAGAATTAAGTTAATCCCCAAATAGAGGGGAATAAAATATTTACGGATTAAGAATATGTTGTTCAGACTTAGAAATTTACTTGTTACTCCCAAAACGAAATTGACTATCAATACCTCTAAAATATGTTATCTTTGATTGTGATAAGTCAACCCAAATAAAACTAAGTAAAGCCGAAACACGAATCCGCACTTTGATAGACTAACAAATAGACCAAAACAACAAAGCCCGCGACCAGCGCGAGCTTTGAAAATCTCCAGTGATCCCCTTGGGACTCGAACCCAAGACCCATACATTAAAAGTGTATTGCTCTACCAACTGAGCTAGGAGATCCTTTGCTGTTAAGCGGTTGCAAAAATAGGAATATTTTTATTCTCACCAAACTTTTATTGAATTTTATTCCCAAACCCAACCCCATAATGTATTATAACACCTCACACACAAAAATAGTTCATCACATTTCTGTAAATGCCTTATAATAAATTGATGTTACTCACCTATTTTTGTGGGGCTAAAATATACCCATGAAAACATACTTTCAGAATAAAACGGTGGTTGTCACCGGCGGATCATCAGGAATCGGCAAAGCACTTGTAACTGAAATGCTGGCCCATGGAGCCAACGTAGCGGTGTGTGGCAGAAAACAGGCAGCACTCAGTGAGCTGCAGCAACAGGTAAATAACAACCAGCTGTTTACTTTCGTAGCGGATGTAAGTGTAGAGGCCGACTGTAAAGCATTTATAGAAAGTGTGATCGGTAAGTTCGGGAAAATAGATATCCTGGTGAACAATGCGGGCATATCTATGAGGGCGCTGTTCCGCGACCTGGACGTAAGTGTGTTGAAGTCGCTGATGGATATCAATTTCTGGGGCACGGTATATTGCACCAAGTTTGCCTATCCTTCTATCCTGGCTAATAAAGGAACTATTGTAGGCGTATCTTCTATTGCAGGTTACAGGGGCTTGCCGGCACGCACCGGTTACTCTGCTTCCAAGTTTGCCATGCAGGGTTTTCTTGAAGCGCTGCGTACAGAAAATTTACATACAGGCGTTAACGTGATGTGGGTATGCCCCGGCTTCACTGCCTCTAATATACGTAACACCGCGCTCAACCCACAGGGACAGGCACAAAGCGAAACCCCGCTGGATGAAGGTAAGCTGATGAGTGCGGAAGCAGTGGCAGCGGAAATTGCGAAGGCTATCGCTAAGCGTAAACGCACACTGGTACTTACAGGCCAGGGCAAACTGACGGTACTGCTAAGTAAACTCCTCCCCGGCTTCCTCGACAAAATGGTGTACAATCACTTTAAAAAAGAACCCGGTTCTCCCCTTCAGTAATAAACTGTAGCCGTTAACGTTAGTGCAAAAAATTCCGCTTAAAATACCGCCGCCTCGGCTTTTTTATCGTTATTTGCACTAAGTTTATTTCACTTAACCCCCAATGGCATCTTTTTTGGAAGGAAAGCGCACTTTTAATTTGCCATTCCGGATAATTGAAAAACTGCAGACGCGTGAGGACGGGAATTGATTGGTGGGTTTTGAACACTGGGATTTGGATTTAGATTTTCGGGCATGTCCATTATAACTTTAACATCAGACATAGGGATGCAGGATTACCTGGTAGGTGCCATCAAAGGGCAACTCTGGCAATACTGCCCGGAATGTCATGTTACGGACATCACACATCATATCAGCCCTTTTAACTTACCACAGGCTACCTATATCTGCAAAAGCGCCTTCTCTTACTTTCCGCTGGGCACCTTCCATTTTGTACTGATCAATTTATTCGACAGGCGACCGGACCATGTGCTGGTAGCGGAACATAACGGACAATATATCGGTTGTGCAGATAATGGCTTGCTCACCATGATTGCCGGCGGTATGCCGGAAAAGGTCATTAAGATCCCCCTCCCGCCGGATGCGCCTAAAAATACTTTTACCATCATCCAGCTGCTGGCAGTAGTAGCCAGGGAACTAAGCCGCGGACGAGCGCTGGGAGAACTGGGCCCGCTTACACAACAGATCCAGGTAAAGCACAACCTGCAGCCACTTGTAGGCGACGACTTTATAGAAGGACAGATCATTCATATCGACAGCTTCGAGAACGTGGTGGTAAACATTACCCGGCAGCAGTTCGATATGCAGTGTAAAAACCGGAAGTTCCGCATCTTTTTCCGCCGCGACGAGGTGATCAGCCAGATCAGCGAAACCTATGCAGATGTGCCCGAAGGCACCAAGCTCGCCCTCTTCAATGCGGCCGGCTACCTGGAAATAGCCATCAATAAAGGAAATGCAGCCGGCCTGTTCGGCCTGCAGGGCTTCCGCCGCGATCAGCTCACACAGCCGGCAGGCTACCAGCAACTGTCGTACTACCAAACTGTTAGAATAATTTTTCAATGATTAACCGTATCGTTAAAATGGAATTTGACCCGGGAAAAGTAAATGCCTTCCGGGAACTCTTCGCTAAACAACAGGAGCTCATCCGCCATTTTCCCGGATGCCTCCACCTTGAACTATGGGAACATGCCGCCTCCGGCAATACCTGGTTCACCTTCAGTCAATGGGAATCGGAAACCGCACTCGAAAAGTACCGGCAATCCCCCCTGTTCCGCGAAACCTGGGCCGCCACCAAGGTGCTTTTCAATGCCAAACCCGCCGCCTGGACCGTACAAACCACCGTAAACCTGTAATTTATAATGCTTTTTTAATCTCCCGGAAAACGCCCTCCCCGTGCCCGGATCCTGCTAGCCAAAGGCTAACAGTCAAAAAGATATTTACAAAAAGTTAAAACTGTTCACCAGATTAGCATAATTTGCTGTTTTTTATATTTTTGTCGGACCTTAAAACAACCTTATGAATTTCAAAAGGACCAACAACATGGTCGGCTGGGTCATTTGCATCATTGCCTGCTTTGTTTACATTAAAACGATGGAAGCTACAGGCAGCTTGTGGGACTGCGGCGAGTTTATTTCAAGTGCTTACAAAGTACAGATTCCCCATCCGCCCGGGGCACCATTGTTCGTGTTGCTTGGAAGATTGTTTAGTATGTTCCTGAAACCATCTCAGGCTGCCCTTGGCGTAAATACCATGACAGCCCTGGCCAGTGGTTTCACTATCCTGTTCCTGTTCTGGACCATTACCCACTTTGCGCGCAGACTTATGGTGAAAGCCGGTGAAGAGATCTCCCGCGAAAAAATGATCGCTATCATGGGCGCAGGCGCTGTAGGCGCGCTGGCCTATACCTTCTCCGATTCATTCTGGTTCTCCGCTGTGGAAGGTGAAGTATATGGTATGTCCTCTTTCTTTACCGCCATCGTGTTCTGGGCCATCCTGAAATGGGAACATGAAGCAGATGAACCCTATGCCGACCGCTGGATCGTACTCATCGGGTACCTCCTCGGCCTCTCTATCGGTGTCCATCTCCTCAACCTCCTCACCATCCCCGCCATGGTAATGGTGTACTACTTCAGACGCTTTAAGGTTACCGGCTGGGGCACGTTCTGGGCTTTCGTTATAGGTTGCGGCGTCACCGGCCTGGTACAGAAATACCTTATCCAGGATACCGTAAAGGCTTCCGGGTATATGGATGTATTCTTCGTAAATTCCCTCGGAATGGGATATTTCTCCGGATTTATCTTCTATTTCGTACTCATTATAGCATTGCTTATTATAGGATACCAGAAACCTAAATTCGGTATCTACGCCCCTTTCATCGTTATTGCTACCATCATCGTGGTACCTGCATTTAACGAGGCAAGTGGCGGCGCTATCTTCTTCAAATTCTTACTGGCTGCCTTCTTTGTAGCCATCCCCTACCTGCTGAAAACAGTAGGCGTGAAAATGGACGTATCCAAAACTGCGCATTTCAGCCGTCTTACTATTTCTTTCGTGCTGTTCATGCTGGTAGGTTACTCCACTTATATTACCACCATGGTACGCTCTACTGCCAATCCTTCCGTAGATATGTACAATGTAGATAATCCCATCTCCCTGGTAGGTTACCTGGGCCGCGAACAATACGGCGATTTCCCGCTGGTGTATGGCCAGGTATTCACTGCCCGCCCAACCGGGTACAAGGAAGGTGGTAACATCTACGCCCGTGGCGCTAAAAAATATGAAATTGCAGGTAAGAAGATGGAACCGGAATATGATCCGTCTGATATGATGCTGTTCCCCCGCGTATGGGATGCCAGCAACGACCAGGGCCATGCAGATTATTACCGCACCTGGCTGGGCCTCCAGCAGGGCGAAAAACCAGGCTTTGGCGACAATATCAAGTTCTTCCTCCAATACCAGGTGAATTTCATGTATGCCCGCTATTTCCTCTGGAACTTTGCCGGTAAACAAAATGATACCCAGGGCTACGGCAACGTGCGCGATGGTAACTGGATTTCCGGTATTCCGTTCATCGATAACTTCCTGTATGGCGATCAATCCATGATGCCGGATAGCCTGAAAGATAACAAGGCGCATAACACCCTGTTCTTCCTGCCATTCATTCTCGGCGTTATCGGTTTCTTCTATCATTATAATAACCACCGCAAAGATACCCTCATCGTATCCCTGCTGTTCTTCTTCACAGGTTTCGCTATCGTCATCTACCTCAACCAGGCAGGTAACCAGCCGCGTGAACGTGACTACGCCTATGTAGGCTCCTTCTACGCCTTCGCTATCTGGATCGGTTTAGGTGTGCTGTCGGTATACAATTTCCTGAAGAAGAAAACGAAGAGCGCCCTTTCCCCTGTACTGGCTACCGCTATCTGTTTGCTGGCTGTACCGGTGCTGATGGCTTTCCAGGAATGGGACGACCATGATCGCTCTACCAAATACGTAGCCCGCGATGTGGCGAAAGATTACCTGGAGTCCTGCCAGAAAAATGCCATCCTCTTTACCGTGGGCGATAACGATACCTACCCGCTGTGGTACGCACAGGAAGTGGAAGGCATCCGTCCGGATATCAGGGTGATCAACCTCAGTCTCCTGGGTGTGGATTGGTACATCGACCAGATGCGCAGGGCTGTAAACCAAAGCCCCGCCATTCCAATGACCTGGTCGGCCGATAAATATAAAGGAGAGAACCGCAACTATATCCGCTTCTTCGATCCGGGAAATATTCCTGCCGATAAATACTTTAACCTGAAAGAGATCATGAACTTCATGGGAAGCGATGATGCCAACAGTAAAGTAACCACACAGGATGGCGGATCAGAAAACTTCCTGCCTACCCGCCAGCTGTTTATACCGGTAGATAAACAGGCGATCCTCGCCAACGGTGTGGTAGCGGCGAAAGACAGTGCAAAAATTCTGGCTTCCATGCCGTTCAAGATCAGCAAGAGCTACCTGCTGAAAAATGATCTCGCAGTATATGACATCATCGCAGCCAACGATTGGAAACGGCCTATCTACTTCACCAGTCCTACTGATCTGGGCCTGAACGACTATATGCAAACGGATGGCCTTACCTACCACCTGGTGCCTTTGCCTAAAGTTACCTCTACCGATCCGCTGGGCATGGACATCAATGCGAACGTAGGCGTAATGTATGATAACCTGATGCACAAATTTGAATTTGGTGGCGCGCAAACCCGCGGTACCTACTTCGATGAGCCCAACAGGAAAATGATCATGTACCTCCGCCAGGCGTTCACCAAGCTCTCTGTAGCCATGACACAGGAAGGAGCTGCGAAAGACAGCGCCCTGAACGTGCTCCGCTACATGGACAAGAACATCATGGAAACCAACTTCCCGTACGCCCTCACCACACCGGGCAATATGCACAACTATACTTCTATTCAAACCATCTACGCTTATTATATGGCCGGTGATGCGAAGAGAGCGGAAGAGTTGTCGAACCAGGTGATCAAAGACTGTGAGCAGCAGCTGCGCTTCTACAGCTCCCTGCCGCCAAGCAGAATGACCAACGACTTACAACGCGATGGCCAGAACGCACAGCAGTTCATTACCTGGTTAAACCAGATGAAAGGTGAATTTGGTCCTAACGGCACCCGTAAAAATAAAGACGGCGCCATACAGGTGAATACGGAAGACTCTACCCCGATGCCCAAGCCCGCAGATTCAGCAAAATAATCGCACTACCTGATATAAAGCAGAAAGCCCGTAC
>NZ_DATMTE010000959.1:0-16061 GCF_035564935.1 Chitinophaga sp.
CAATTATAAAATACAATGCAAATACCAGGTAGTCTTTGAACACAAGTTGATTACTCATAAGTGGAGCGGTTGATCAGCAGTTTTTTTAACGTGGGTAGAAATACCTGGATATAATATAACAATTTCCGGCATGTAAAAAAAAGGATTACCGGGAACACTTCAACAAGCCGCATTCTTACCGGTAACCCGTTATATCACTGTCTAAAACTTCAGCGTAGATGGCAGGTATTTCGCTACCAGGTCTTCATAATAGGGTCTTAATTTTTTCCAGTCCGGCGGGGTCGGGTTCTTGGAATACAGATCATACGGATTGAAAAGATTTACCCATTTAAACATTTCCTGGTCGTGTGCACTCATCAGGTGATCGTAGGCATGTTCACGATGCTGCGGGTAAAAAGAGTGATAGCGCAGCATGTACAGGGCGGGTTCAGGTAAATGATCCTTCATGATCTGGTAAATATATTCATCATGTCCCCAGCTCAGGTGTACATTTTCCAAACCGCAGTTAGGTTCATATACGCCATATTTCGTGTTATAATCCGGGTTGTTGATATCCGGGTTGTTTTTGAAAAATTCCGGGAAAACGATCTTATCGGAGAAGGCACAGCCTACAGGATAGGTATCACCTACTACCGCCCATTGCGGCTCGCCGAAAAGACATAATACTTTGCCCATGTCGTGAAATAAGCCGGTGAGCACCATCCAGTCGGGATGGCCATCGGCGCGGATGGCTTCAGATGTTTGCAGCAGGTGCTGGAACTGGTCCAGGTCTGTATCCGGATCAGAGTCGTCTACCAGCTGGTTCAGAAAATCGAAGGCATCCCATACAGACATTTCTCTCTTATTAAAAGACAAAAATTCCTTCTCCTTTTCTTTCACAAATGCGTACGACTGGTAAGTATGATTTAACCGGTAAAATTCACGCACCGTATCACGGGGAGGCGCTTCATAGTTCCGGAACTCGGCAGTACTTTTTTCCTTGTTGATATTGGCAGGATCCGGATATCTCTCCAGTAAATCATCTTCCCACTGATCCAGTGAAGTAAGTGGTGCAGGGTTCGGCTGCCCGTTAACGTTATCCATAATATCAGATTTTAAAAAGTTCGTGGAAATAAAGGAAATATCCTGCTCTAAATATGCGATCTTTTTAAAAATCTTCCGCATAATAGAATAACTTTATTTACTTAACCGATTAAGTAACACGGCCGTGTATGGAAAACGTCACCATCAGGATGCTTGCGGAAAGATTGCAGTTATCTACTGCCACCATTTCAAAAGCGCTGAGTAACAGTCATGAAATAAGCGAAGAAACAAAGCAACGGGTGCTGGCGCTCGCCGCAGAGCTGAATTATGTACCCAATCCCTATGCCAGCAGCCTGCGAAAGAAATCCAGCCATACTATTGCCGTAGTGATCCCTGAGGTAGCCGATAGTTTTTTTGCAGAAGCGATCAACGGCATAGAGTCTGTTGCACAGGAGAAAGGCTACCATGTACTTATTTATCTTACGCATGAAAGTTTTGGAAAAGAACAGGCTATTTTAAAAGATTTCCAGAGCGGCCGGGTAGACGGCGTGCTTATTTCTGTAACTACCGAAACTGCCGCCGCTGCGCACGGGCTGGCCCAATTGGTAAAAGAGATCCCGGTTGTATTTTTTGACAGGGTATGCGAAGAAGTAACCGCTGCCCGGATCACTACCGACGATGCCAATGCCGCTTATAATGCCACTGCGCACCTTATTGCCGGCGGATGCCGTACTATCGGCCTGCTATCGGCATCCCGTCACCTTTCTATCAGTAACAGGCGGGCAGAAGGCTTCCGGCAGGCGCTTGCCAGTCACCAGCTTCCGCTTACAGATGCCAGCATCCTTTATTGCTCCAATGACCCCGCCGAAACCCGGCAGTTACTGAAAACCGCCTTACAGCACAATCATTACGACGGCCTCATTGCCACTACCGAAAAACTGGCTACTGCAGTATACCTGGCCTGTGAAGAATTATCACTGGCTATTCCCGGCGATATACAGGTAATAGGTTTCTCCAACCTGAGCACTGCGCGGTTCCTGCAGCCGTCGCTCACCACGGTATCACAACCCGCCTTTGACATGGGGCATGCTGCCGCCACCGTGCTTTTCAAAGCGTTGAAAAGCAGCAGCTTTCCGCTGCAGGAACAACAACAGGTAATTCCTTCTTCCCTGATCATCAGAAATTCAACAAAGGCGCCTGCCCGGTAACCGGGCATTCCGGAAATGATTACTGCCGGTGCCCACGCGCATTCAATAGTAATTGCATGCACGCAGGTACCGGCAGTAACCGGGGTATAGCGTTTTTAAGGATAAGTAATTCTTACAAACCGGTTGGCATCCCGGTAATCGAACTTCGTAAAGGTGCCTACTACCAGCAGTGATTTCTCTCCCGCCACAGGCAGGATCTGTGTAATACCGCCGCTTTGGGCGTTCTGATCAAGCGTTACACCGCCAATGGTATTATACGAAGGATGGATAGCGCCTTTGTCGGTAAGCACAATCATATTGTTACGAACCAGCCCACTGAATTGCGTAAAGATACCGCTCACAATCACTTCGCCACCCGGCATTACATGCGCCCTGAATACATAGCCGTTGGAGCCTGCGCCTACGTTAAACGAAGGGTCTACCACCCCGTTTTCACTGATCCGGGCCACATTGGCCATTTTAAGCCCTCCGAAGGTATTAAAGCGGCCTACAATGATAAGTTTTCCATCCGGCTGCCGCGTCATGCCCAGTACATTCTGGTCCGGGCCGGCGCCTGTGGAGAAGGAAGGATCAAGTGAGCCGTCGGCATTGAGGCGGGCAATACGGTTCACTGCCTGCCCGTTGTACCTGGTGAAGGTACCGGCAATCAGCAGCTTTCCATCAGGCAGCAGGATAGAACGGTTGATATAACCATTGGGGCCTTCCTTACCCATATGCGTTGCCAGGTCGTAGTTGTAGGTGCTGTCCAGGCTGCCATCCGGCATTAAACGCACCAATCCATTGATCTGGATGGAATCAAGATGAACAGAGTCCTGCCCTGCACTACCGGTAAGGTTATAGTTAGGCTGTACATAAAAACGGAAACTACCGGTAAGCATGATCTTTCCATCGGCTTGTACATGCAGGTTGCCCACCTGACCAGAAATACCGCCTTTCAGGGAAGAAATGGTGATTTCCTTACCGGAAGGGCTGAATATTTTATCTGCAGCCAGCGAACCGTTATTGTTCAGCAGTGCAATACTGTTTACAAAATTTACGCCTTCATAGTTATTAAAAGCGCCTGCCACCAGGTATTTACGGTCGGCGCCGGGCAGTGCCACGGCGGTAGACACAAAAGTGTTGGTACCGTTTTTCTTGTCGGGACCAAAACTCCCATCTACTTTACCATCGTGATTAATCCTCGCCACGCGGTTAAGTTTTCCTTCCTTACCGGAGTTGTCGAAGTCGGTAAAATCACCTACCACCAGGTACTTCCCGTCTTCCACAGGTATAATATCCGCGATGCCTCCATTTGCAGCCACCTTACTGGGGAAAAGGGTATCCATTTGAAAAGTACCTGTCACCCGGAAAAAAGGGCCGAAAAAATACTGCTGGTCCACCTGTGCGGCCACATTGCCGGTAGCTGCCTGCGCCGGCACTTTTACGCGCGCGGTAGTATCTGTAAGTTGCAGGATAGGCGCACTTACCCCGTTAAAGAGAATAGCCAGTTTATCCTTGTTTTTAAGGAAGCCTTTCCCGCTGATCGTCACCTCTTCTCCTACGCTGGCGCGGGCCGGGCTGATACCATCCTTGTTGATAGAAATAGCCGGCAGCACCTGTTCTTTATAAGGATCTTCCCCGTTGGAACTGATCTTATCTTTGGTACAGGCGCCTAACACCGCCAGGAGTATTATTAGGAATGTATATTTTTTCATACTGAAATGCGTTAATGGATTATTGATTCTGCAGTTCCTGTTCTGCTACTCTTACAAACTCACCATCGCGGAAACCGAAGGCATGCCTGAAATTCAGTACATGAAGTACCCCGTTTGTTGGCAGGATATCTGACGTCATCACCAATGTTTTCGGGTTATTGGCAAAGGTTACCGGGTCGTAGGTGATATCTGTCAGCTGCAGTACACGCGCGCCTACTGCTTCCACCCCATTATAGTTCTGGTAAATCAACCCGATGTTGAGAATATACCCGCTGCTCATTACATAGTTAATGCCCGGGTACGCATATACGTTTACAGGATCAATACGTGCAAATTTATTGGCGGTGTACTTTCCCTTCAGCATATACATCATCAGGAACTTCTTCCATACTTTAGGAGGAATATCTGCCAGCTTTACGCTGTCTTCCACCATTATATGCCTGTAAAAGTTCAGGTCATCCATAGCATCCACGATACTCTGATCGGTTGGCGTAAAGAAAGTAACGGAATCGTTCTGCAGCATTTCTTTCAGCCCGGCTTTCTCCACCACATATGCTACCGTATCAAAGAGGTCGGTATTTTGTACCAGGTAATCGTAAATGGTTCCTTTATAATGCGGGTTAGCACGGCCGCTGTCGATATAATAATCTTTTTTACAGGCAGATAACAGCAGTGCTGCCATCAATAGAACGCCGGCTATGGGCAATAGCTTTCGCATAGTCAATATTTTTACAGTTATTGTATCCAGTATTGGTTCCTGGTGATGAGCGGATTGTTGTTCACTGCGGATGATGAAATGGGCCAGGTCCACGCTCCTTTTTCCATCAGGTCCGGTGTGAGCGGATTCTCTGTCAGGTTCCTGTTGCCAATCCTCCCGGTGCGTATGAGGTCATACCACAGGTGTCCTTCTCCCATCAGTTCTTTTTCCCTTTCATAGAAAATGGCCTCTTTCAGGGGATCGCCGCCACCCCCGGTATACACCTTTGCTCCTGCACGGTCGCGCACCAGGTTCAGCATCTCAATCGCTTCAGCGTTCCTGTTACCCAGGTTAGCCAGTGCTTCCGCTCTCAGCAGGATCACGTCTGCATAGCGGAACAGGATGAAGTTGGCATCATAATCCCTGGTGATGGGATTGGTAATAGCAGAGAATTTCAGGAACATGGGTTTCTTCTCTCCCTTTTGTGCATAGGGATCATCAAACCAGAGATCCATCCGCCTGTCGGATTCGCCCCGTGGATAGATCCTGTCCAGGTGCCTTACCATCGGGGTAATTTCACTGTTCCCATTCAATCCGTCGCGGATAATAGGATCATGTAATGTCCACTGGCAGATGAGGTAGTGGAAAGCGCCGCCATAGTTGGCGTCGAGCGACAGTTCAAAAATACCTTCTTCCGAACGGCCTTTGAAAATAGCCTGGAAGGTTTCCTTGGTATAAGGCAGCAGTTTATATTCATGCAGGTCCATCAGCTCTTTGATGAGATCTGCCGTCTGGTTCCAGTATTTCTGCTGATTGGCCTTATCAAAGCCGGCGCACCACATGTTGATATGCGCCATCAGTGCCAGCGCAGCGCCCCTGGTGCCACGCACCGCCCTGTTGGTAGGGTCGTCGTAAGCGATCACCATATCATCTTTACACTCCGCGAGATCTTTCAGGCAAAAATCCAGCACGGTCAGCATTTTTTCGCGGGGCTTCAGCGTGATGTCATACGGGTCTGTTTGTAAAGGCACATCTCCGTACAGGCGCGACATATAGAAGTAAATAAAAGCGCGTAAAAAACGGGCTTCGGCCACCAGGGCCTTTTTCTCCTTTGAACTGAAGGCTGGATCTTCAATACCGGGTATCCTGTCTATACAAAGATTGGCAGTAGCAATAGCCTGGTAAAATAATCCCCAGTCGGGAATATCTTCAATGCCATCGCCAGTGGCCTGCAGCAGCCGGTTGGCGGCCAGGTTACGGAACCCGTTCTTATCAAACCAGTTCCAGTTACCTGCTCTGAAATCTCCCACATTATATACAACACCGTTGGTAAATTTCTGCAGCAACTTTGCGTAAGCGCCATTGATGGCTTTTTGTGCATCGCCTCTTGTTTTCCAGAAATCTTTCCCCGAAAGGGTATCCAGTGGTTTTACTTCCAGGAATTTCTTACAGGAACCGGCTCCCAGCAATAAGCAGAAAAGCATTCCTATTCTAAACCAGTGTTTCATCTGAAAATATTTTAAGTATCATTAAAATTGAGCGCCAATACCGAATGTCAGGCTGGTAGCATTAGGATACCCGTTGATATCGTCCCTTCCCAGCGAAGTCACGGTTTCAGGGTTTGGCCCTGTATATTTTGAGAAGATGGCTACGTTGTAGGCCGTGAGATAAGCACGCAGCACCCGTAGTTTTAACTTCTTCATAAAATCAAAATCACGGAACTGGTAGGCCAGTGTGATCTGGTTAATTTTGAAGTAAGAACCATCTTCCATCCAGAGACTCTGATCCAGCCTGTTGGGCGCTACCTGCGCATCGTGGTCAAAGGATCCTACAATAGCAGGATGCGAAGATTTGTCGCCCGGGTTTTTCCAGTAGTCGATCTGGTTGATATCATACAGGTTGATAGGCCCCGCAGCAGTACCACTTGGTATGGATAGATCTTCAGGATACTGCAGGCGGTAAATCCTCGCGGCAATAGCATTGTTCAAAATGCTCCGGTCTGCCAGGAAAGTACAGTTGATATTGAGCGACAGGTTCCTGTAGCTCACCGTATTGTTTAATCCACCGGTGAACAACGGCTCAGGATTACCCATGATCACATAGTCGGCGCCGTCCAGGGCGTAGTCGCCGTTCAGATCCCTCCAGATAGGATCCCCTGCCTGGAAATACTGGGTGCCAGGCCCTTTAAATGCTTTGTAGCGCACTCCCCTGATCGGGTCTACCGGCACATCAGCGGTATTGGTATATACCCCGTCTGTCTGGTACATATAATTGCTCTGCGGGTTCCTTCCCACTTTCAGTGCAATACTCTGGTAAGTGTTCTGGTCTACGTTAATGAAGAGCTGCGAACCACCCGGCAGTTCTGTAAGCACGCCTTTATTGTAAGCGCCGTTTATGGAGAAGATCCACTGGAATCCCTTAGGATCGCTGTGCATAATAGGGCGTGTGGTGATAGACAGTTCATGTCCGTAATTCACAATAGCCCCCCCGTTCACCTGCATTTTACCATAACCGGTGGAATTGGGCAGCGGGATATCGCGTACCAGGTTATAGTTGTTCTTGTAGTAGGTATCATAAATGATTTCCACGCGTCCCCTCAGCAGCCCCAGGTCTACCCCGAAGTTAAACTGCGATGACTTTTCCGGCTCCATATAGGGATTGGCCAGCACGCTGTAGTTAGGATTAATGGAAGTGGCATTGTTATAGTTTTTCACACTTTCATACGCACCGAGCGAATTGAGAATGGTAGCGGTAGGCCGGCTGTTAACGCCATAGGTTACACGCACCGATCCGTAATCCAGCCAGTTCCAGCGGCGCATCAGGTTTTCCTTGTTGAAGTTCCAGCGAACACCAACGGATGGATTTTTCGTATAGGGGTTATTGATACCCGCTGATGAGTTTCCATCCAACCGGTAGGCCAGGTCAATTACATACTTGGTCCGGTAGTTATAAGACAGGAACCCTGCCCATGAAGCGGCATGATACACATAGGATACCGGGGTACCATTCACGTTTACTTCACTGGCGTTGTTCCACGGGTTACCGGGGTAGAAACGCGGGGAATAACCGCGCGGCCCCCAGTAATAATCGTTCGGGCCATTTCGTATATCCTTCACATGCTGGTCGTCCGACTTGATATTCACTTCACTGAATACGCTGGCATATATGTTATGCCCCTTCTCCTGGTCGGAGGGCCGGCTGCTGTAGCTGTAATTCACGCCGTTCCTGGTGTTCAGCTCATCGTGCCGGCCAACGAAGCCGTACAGGCCGGTTTGGTTGTTATTGGAAAACGATTGATTAAACCGGTCCCTGGTATCCGTATAGTAATCGTAAGAAGTAGTGGAGTTAATGCGCAACCCTTTAAGGATTTCATAATCCACATCCACGAAACCACGGATATTAAGGGTATTGTTATCATCAATGTTATTCTCATATCCGCTCAGTTGGGGGTTACCAACAAAGGTAGAAGGGCCGGGCATCAGGGAAGAGGTAAAGGAATTACCGGCGCCGTTATTGGTTAAGCCGCCGCCGTTACCACGTTGCTTCTGACCCAGTGCGCTAAACAGCTGTGCACCGATGCGCAGTTTCTGGCTGGGCTGCATATTCAGCTGCATGTTCAGGCTGTATTTATTAAAGCCGGTATTTTTCAATACACCCTGGTTCATCTGGTAGGCAAAGTTGGCCTTGTAGTTCATCTTCGGGCTGCCACCACTGATCTGCACATTATTATTGGTGTTCAAAGTGGTTTGGTAAAATAATCCCTGCCAATCGGTGGAGTTATTATAAAACGCATTCAGGCTGTCTGTCAGGAACTGGGAATTAGGATCAGCCAGTATACTGCGCGCCGCCTGTAAGTCCCTGGCGTTTTTCATGATAGAACTGATACGGTACCTCCGTTCTGCATTACCACCAATAGTAGGGCGTAAGGTAGGCGGCAGGTTCACAAACAAACTGCTGTTGATGTCGATGATCGGCGTAGGCGAATTACCGCGTTTGGTAGTTACCACAATTACACCGTTAGCGCCGCGGGAACCATACAAGGCAGTAGCCTGCGCATCTTTCATTACCACAATAGACTCCACGTCCTCCGGCGGAATTAATGCCAGCGGGCCGGTAGCGGCGCCCGGTTGCAGCATCGACTGTGAAATACCGCCGTCGAAATCTACTGGTACGTTATCAATTACCAGCAGCGGGTTGTTACTGGTGAGATAAGCATTATCACCGCTTCCGCTTACGTCCAGCTGGGAAACCCCTCTAACGGACATGGTACCACGAAAACCCGGAGCGCCGGAGTTATTCTGAATATTCAACCCCGCAATTTTACCCTGCAACAGTTCCTGTATGTTGGATACCGGCACATCCTGCAGCGCCTTTCCATCAATTACGCCCGCAGAACCGGAAGAGGTTTCCTTGGTACGTTTCTGGTAACCGATGATCACCGTTTCTTTCAGTGATTTGTTTTCCGGGCTCATACTAACATTGAGTGTGGTTACCTTCCCTACTTTAATTGTTTCCAGGCGATATCCGATGTAGCGGAACTGGATAGATTTTTCAGGCTCCACTGTAATGGTGAAATGCCCTGTAGGGTCGGTAACACCCAGGCCCTTATTATTTTTAATATCGATGATTGTTACGCCGGGGATGCCCTCTTTGGAAGCGGCATCTGTAACCCGTCCCTTAACGGTAACAGCCTGTTGGGCGTATGCCGTGCTGCCGGTCCCTGCCAATAACAGGAGAAAAACTACCAGCGTATGTATGTACCGTTTTTTCATGGCACTAATATTTTAATGTTTCAGAATACAGTTACCGGTTTAATCGTTGGTAAACTTGGGATTTACTTTAAACTTGAAAACTACGTCCCAGCTGCCTGGCTCAAATACGGCGAAACCATAGCCAATGCCTCCCTGCTGGCGTGTGCCATAGGAAACACGCTCATAGGTAAAAAAGATGCTGGCCTTTTCGTTAATACCAACATCTGCCAGTACCGGGTAAGGACTGGTAACATCCCAGGTAACGGTAACGCTGTCTTGTGAGAATTTCCGGTTAAAGCCAAAATATACGTTCGTACCAATCGTGTTACTATAGTATCTCAGGCTGTCCCATTTGGTAACATTAAAATTTGACATTTTAATAGGTAAGGAATCCTTATCAAAAAACTTGAAGGTGAGTGTATTCTTTGCAGTGCCTGTTTTAACGAAGTACACGTTCACCTGGTCGTTGTTGATCGTGTTATTCTGCATATCCTGCACACCAATGAGCGTGGGATGATTGTATACCAGGTTGCCATTGGATTCTTTTTTCTGGAGCCCGGTGATGTCATCAAATTCATAAGGCTCATAGGGGCGCGGACGGCGGAGATCCAGCTTTCTCTTCTGGAAAGTTTTCTGCCCTCCCTTGTTCTTCACCAGGATATCGAAAGTATAAATACCCTGTTTTATTTTAGAACTGTCGGTAGCCCAGAAAACAAGATCGCCGGAGGTGGAGCGCATATCCAGCACCGGTCTTTTCACCTGGAAACGTTTGGCTTCAATTTCCGCCACGGTTTTCTCGGTGCCGCTGTAGTACTCTTTCCACTGCCAGGTGTTCACTTCTTCAAGCAGCTCCGTTGCAGGCGTACCATCCGGCCGTGCAATGTTTTGCATCTCAAAGGTGAGCGGCTGGGTGGAATTGTCGGCATTGAATTTTCCATAGAACACATTCGTGCGTCCGAAATTAGCCTGGTAGGTATCGCCATCGAAGTTGGCATTATTGCTGAAGTGTTCCTTTTCATCGGGCAGCAGCTGCTTGTAACAGCCTGTTGCCATTGTTACCAGCGCGGTGGCTATAAATAAAGTATATACTTGCCTTTTCATTGCTATGGGTTTATTTTGGTGAAGATGACACGGTGCAGGTTCAGGTTCGCTTTTTTGATCATCACTTTCATCAGGTGTTTTCCTGCGGGCAGATCGGCCGTACCAATAGCTCCCTGCCAGGTTTGCCAGCCGCCGGTACCTTGTATGGGAATATCTTCACATACCCTTACTTCATCAACAGTGAGATAGATCAACCCGCCGCCATTCCCGGCAATACGCAGCTCCACTTTATATTTCCCTGCTTCCTTGATATCAACGGTATACCTTACCCAGTCGCCGTCACTGGTCCAGCCAATATTGTAATTGCCGCCGGGGCTGGTGGATCCGTCGCCTTCTGAACAGTTTTCCGTGCCCGGATCATCGGGGCGGTAAGTATGACCGCCATTGGGGTTCCGGTAATTATAGGCCACGCCTTTCGGACCTTCATCATAATCTGCGGCATTCAGTATACCGGGTATCTCAATCGGGTAACCCAGGTAAGGCCCCTGCAGCGGCTCCAGCGATTTAGGATAGGCTTTCCCCACAAAAGAGGTAAACCCAAACACATGCCTGGTTTCCAGGATATGCATCAACCCGTTGGTGGATTTGATATCCACGTTCTGGGTAAGCGCTACGGACCAGTCTTTCGTAAACCTCGAACCATTTTTATCGCTGTACTGCAGCACGGCTGTACCCGCGCCCACTGCCCCGGAAGCATTGGTACTGGCGGTTTTCCCGTTCATTTCATGACCATATAAAGATTCCAGGTCGCTGCCATCTGCATACCGCAGCGAATCGGCTGTTACCAGGCCCCTTACCATGTAGCGGCGCAGTAAACTGTCCCATACAATCAACGGAATACTGTCGAGCGTCCAGTTACCTTTATCTCCAAGCCGTTCCCTGGCGAAGTTCACATTACGGATAGCAGTGGTAATGCTATTGTCTTGCGGAACAAAAAAGGTCACCTGCTGACTTTTGAGTGTATCGGTAAGCTTTACGCGGTCTATCAGTAACAGCAGGGTGTCGTACAATCCGCCCTGTTGTTTGAGAAAATCATAGGTGCTCACTTTCACTTCCGATAAAGGCTTGGCATTCCGGTAGTCCTGCATTCCCTTTTCGCAGGCAAAGCAAGCCGTGATGACCAGTAGTATTAAATATTTTTTCATGGCAGTGATTTGTTATTTCCAGAAAGAGTTTTGAACCAGTGCGCTGTTATTGGCCAGCGCTTCCTGCGACAATGGCCATAATGCGGCGCCCCTGTCTACATCCGCCTGTGTAAGCCTGGTATACTGCGGGATCTTTTTAAAATGTACCAGGTCGTACCAGTACCATCCTTCTCCCATCAGTTCCCTTCTGCGTTCCAGCCAAATGGCATCCAGCAGTTCCTGCCCGGCGGTAGCTACATTTACATTCTTAAGTGCGCGGCTGTTACGGATCTGGTTCAGGTCTTTCTGCGCTTCGGCGGTTTGTCCTAACCGGGCTTTTGCCTCTGCACGCAGGAGATACAACTCTTCATACCGGAATACGATAATGCAGGAGGAATACATTTTCAATACCGGGTCTTTTACCGCGCCATTGATCTGTTTCATTTTAAAGAAGATGGGATACGCTTCTTCCATTTTTGTGAAGAAGTAGGTTGGCCGTTGCTCCCGGGGCTCGCTATAGATCTTCAGTACACTGTCTTTCGGAACATAAATTTCAGATTCTCTTTTTGGAATATAAGGTTCACGAAGGGTCCAGTCTTCCAGCTGACCGGTAGAAGATATTTCCGCATGGTCGAAGTTCATATCTATCTGGAAGATATTAGCACCGATACGTCCGCGGAAAGCGCCGTCCAGCCTGGTTAAGTCGTTCAGGCTCACAAAACCGTAACCGGTGTTCGACTGGTTATTGATAACGGTATTGGCATAATCGAGCGACTTCTCATATTCTCCTTTCCAGTTATAAATATGCGCCAGCAGTGTGTATGCCATTCCTTTGGTAGCGGTAATGGAAATGTGATGCGATTCGCCCTGGCCCCGGTAATCGCCTTGCTGTTCAGGCGATTTGCCGTTGTATTTCCAGGGTAAACCATCAATACAGGATTTGGCTTCTTCTGCGGCATAATCCAGCACTTTTTCCCATTTCTCGCGGGAAATTGTTTTTACTACGCCATCAGAGGGAGCGGTTACCAGTGGCACATCTCCCCAGATCCTTACAATATAATAGTAAAGAAACGCGCGGATATAAATAGCCTGCGAACGGTCCAGCTTCATTTCATTTTGCGAATACCGGTAATCGGTAGCTGTTACCTGCGGTAGTTTTTCTATAGTAAGATTGCATTGCGCAATAGCTGTATAAAATCTACGCCAGTCGCGCCATTCATCCATTGTGGTATAACTGGCGTTCAGGTTATTTTCCACTACTGCGCGCAGGTCGCCACGCTTGGTCGACTGAAAGTCGCCGCCACGCAGGTCTCCATACACCCAGTGTGCATTTTCATTGGCCATTGCAGCGCGCATTAAAGCATAGCAGGCAGACAATCCCGCGCGTGCATCGTTCTTGGTCTGCCACATATTTTCTTCCGTCAGGGCGCGGTGTGAAGGTACATCCAGCATTTTCTTACAGGACAGCATACCTCCGGCCAGCAATAGTATTACCCCAACAACAGCAATATTTCTCATGATCATGTTTTTTAACATCAGAATTGAAAATTAAAGCCCAGCGTAAATGTGCGGGGAGCCGCCCAGTTATAGTATCCTTCATCATACCCGAAATAGCTCACTGCTTCCGGATCACCGCCTTTGTACTTTGTCCAGGTAAGCAGGTTGTTGCCGGTGGCATAAATACGCAGGTACTCTATACCCGAGCGTTTCATCCAATCCGTTTGCATATTATAGGCTACTGTTAATGCGCGGAGCTTTACAAAAGAACCGTCTTCAAGGAACAGGGTTTGATTGGGCTGATAGGCATATACAGCGCTCCAGGGATTATACTGTGGTATTTTACTGTAATCGCCTTCCACTTTAGACCACCAGCTGATTTCCTTAATGGCTTTCGGATCATCGATGGCTTCCCTGTTGGCAAAATCAAAACGGTCGGCCAGGGCCTGGTTAATCACTTTGCGGCCAAAGGAATAGTTCAGCAGGATATTCACATCCCAGGCGCCGTAGCGGAAAGTATTGGTGAAGCCCCCTGTGGCGGCGGGCGACAGCCGGCCCTTCATTACACGGTCCACATCGTTGATATTAAAGTCGCCGTTTAAATCCGTCCATTTGGGATCGCCTTTTTTCAGGGTAACACCCTGGTAAGCCATTTTCTTTCCTGTTTTAGGATTCACAGGCACTTCATCATCGGAGTTATAAATGCCTTCATTCAGGAGCAGCCAGTAGCGGTCAACCGGTTTGCCTACAAGAAAGCGGCGGTTGTTGATCACCAGGTTGGTAAGCCCGTCCGGTAACGCTATCAGTTTATTCTGATTGGTATAGATATTAATGCCGGTAGTCCACTGGAATTTCTTTCCTTTCACTACATCTGCGTCAATAGCCAGTTCATAGCCATAGTTGCGGATATCCATGCCGTTCTTTACAATGCCGGTGTAGCCTTCTTCTTCCAGTGTAGGTACTTTCAGTACAAGGTTGCGGTCTGTTTTGGTATATACATCCAATGAAGCGCGCAGGCGGTCGTGGAACAGGCCGATATCAATACCACCGTTCAGTTGTTCCACCACCGGCCAGGAAGTGCCCGGCACCACATAACCGCTGGTATAGGCTGCGTTGATCACCGGGAAACCGTTGTAGGTAGACATATTGGGCACACCGTTCCATCCTGCATCCACATTGTATACCGGGCCGCCGGTATACATCTGGTCCATCAGCAGCCGGCCTACACGGCCCCAGCTGGCACGCAGGTTCAGGTTACTGAGCCAGGAAGATTCTTTCAGGAAATCTTCCTTATGTACTTTCCACGATGCAGATAAAGTAGGCGATATCAACCAGCGGTTGTCGTTACCCAGGTAAGAACTGCCATCCCTTCTTACATAAAGGGAAACAAAATATTTCTGATCAAGATTATAACCAATATTGGCATAAAAAGACG
The DNA here is from genome assembly GCF_035564935.1 of Chitinophaga sp. GTDB lineage: Bacteria > Bacteroidota > Bacteroidia > Chitinophagales > Chitinophagaceae > Chitinophaga. The sequence continues at coordinate 14,531 of NZ_DATMTE010000959.1, forward strand.
CCAGCCTTGATTCTGTAAAATCTTTGGTATTAAACATCAGGCGGAAATTACCAAAGCGGCCTTCCTTCTGCTGATCAGTACCCGGCTGATAGATCTTCACATAATCGCTGGAACCTTTATAGGCACGGCCATAGTCATAGCGCCATTTATCCCATTGCCCATACTGCCCCAGCGTTATTTCCAGGTGATGTTTTCCGGCGAAAGTTTTGGCAAACTGCAGCGAGTTGTCCAGTACCATCCGCCTGTTCAGGCCATCGTAGTTAGACACATAACTGTTGCCTTCGCCGAGTGCGGTAGGCACAAAAAAATCGCGGAAGTTTTGCCCGTAGTCGATGGCAAAACGTGTGTTCCAGGTGAAGTGCGACAGGAAGCTGTACTTTGCGTTGGCAATGATGCGGGCGGAGTTATTTTTGTTCCGGTTGATGGTATTATCCAGCGCGGTGTAGTAGGCCTGCAGGTAGTCTTTATTGGGCGACAAAGGAGCATCATAGTTAAAGAGATAATCCTCATCGCCCGCGCGGTCGCGGATAAACTCATTGCGTTTGCGGTTCTGGTTAGCTACTGCAATGTCTGTGGTGAAGATGAGGTTCTTTACCGGCTGGATGTTAATACCGAAATTAACGTCGTAACGTTTAATGCCGGTTTTGTCATACACGCCCTGTTGTGATGACTGCCCGATGCTGAAACGGAAATTGGCATAGGGCGTACCTCCGCTTACAGCAGCCTGGATACCGTTTGTAAACCCATTCCGGAGAAACAGGTCGTCCCAGTTGGCAGGGCCATAGTAGCGGGCCTGTGAGGAATCGGCCAGGTAACGCGGGAAGTTACGCCATTGCGTTTCATCCGCATATTTTTCGTAGAAGGGCAGGCGGAAATCACTTTCATATCTGCCGTTTACCACATCTACTGCAGGTTTAAGGGCCAAACCGGCATAAGCATTCACAGATACTTTCATCTGTCCCACCCGGGGCGCTTTGGTAGTGATATTGATAACGCCGTTAGCTGCATTGGGACCATATTTTGCGCTGGCGGCAAAATCTTTCAGCACTTCAATACTTTCGATATCATTGATATCGATAAAGCCCAGCAGGTTGGTTTCTGTTCCCATCCTGTTGAAATCGAAGCGCTGAATGTCGTATGCAAATGCATGCTCCATAATAAGCGGCACTCCATCCACCACATAAGTGGGTTGCGCATAGAACAGGTCGCGGTTGCCCAGCAACAGGGAAGATGTACCGCGGATAAACACGCTGTTGCGTTTACCGGGTTCCGCAGAAGGGATTCGTACATCCACTCCCGTTACCCTTCCTATCAGCATCTGGTCGATACTGGTATAAGGAAGTTTCTTCACTTCATCAACATTCAGCGGGGAAACAGCCCCGCTGACATTGCGTTTCAGGAAGAGTTCATTGTTGGGGAAATACCCAAGCGTGTCCCGCCTGGTAGATGTCACCTTGGAGAAAGCAAGTGAATCAGCATTCACACCGGAGGTATCTTTTTTATTTTTAAACAACACGTTCTGTGCTTCTGA